>NZ_CVRT01000058.1 GCF_001261915.1 Halorubrum sp. SD626R | reverse complement strand
TGACCCGGACGGTGCCGGGAGCGGCGGGGAGGAACCCACCGCTCCCGGCACCGTCCACCTCGTCGGTTCCGGCCCGGGCGACCCGGACCTCATGACCGTGAAGGCCGCCCGGCTGATCGAGTCGGCCGACGTGGTCCTCCACGACAAGCTCCCCGGCCCGGAGATCCTGGGGGAGATCCCCGAGGAGAAGCGCGAGGACGTCGGCAAGCGCGCCGGCGGCGAGTGGACCCCGCAGGAGTACACGAACCGGCGGCTCGTCGAACTGGCGCGCGAGGGGAAGTCCGTCGTCCGGCTCAAAGGCGGCGACCCGTTCGTCTTCGGGCGGGGCGGCGAGGAGGCGGAACACCTCGCCGACGCCGGGATCCCCTTCGAGGTCGTCCCCGGCGTCACCTCGGCGATCGCGGGCCCCGCGGTCGCCGGGATCCCCGTGACGCACCGCGATCACGCCTCCTCCGTCTCCTTCGTCACGGGCCACGAGGACCCGACGAAGGCGGAGTCGGCGGTCGACTGGGACGCGCTCGCCGCGACCGGCGGGACGGTCGTCGTGCTGATGGGCGTCGGCAAGCTCCCCGCCTACACCGCCGAGCTCCGCGACGCCGGCCTCGCCGGCGACACGCCGGTCGCGCTGGTCGAGCGCGCGACGTGGCCGGAGATGCGCGTCGCGACCGGGACGCTCGACACGATCGTCGACGTCCGCGACGAGGCGGGAATCGAGCCGCCCGCGATCACCGTCATCGGCGACGTGGCGGCGACCCGGGGCCGCGTCGTCGAGTTCCTGCGAAACGCCGACGGGCGAGGTGAGGAGACGTGAGCGACGGAAATACCAGCGACGGCGACGACGCCCCCCGCGTCGCCGTCTTCCGTCCGGCCGACGAGCGGATCGACGACGCCGCGGCGCTGCTGGAGTCGCTCGGCGTCGACCCGGTCGCCGACCCGATGCTCGCGGTCGAGCCGACGGGCGCGGTCCCGGCCGCGGCCCCGTGGGTCGTCCTCACGAGCAAGACCGGCGTCGAGCTCGCGGCCGAGGCGGGCTGGGAGCCGGGCGACGCGAGGCTCGCCGCCATCGGCCCCGCGACCGCGGCCGCGGCGCGCGAGGCCGGCTGGACCGTCGACGCGGTCCCCGACGAGTACACATCGGCGGGGCTCGTCGAGGCGCTCTCCGGGCGCGTCGACGGCGAGCGCGTCGAGGTGGCGCGCTCGGACCACGGCAGCGACGTGCTACTGACGGGCCTCCGCGAGGCGGGCGCGACGGTGAACGAGACGGTCCTCTATCGGCTGACGAGACCCGAGAACGCCGGCGAGTCGGCCGAACTCGCCGCCGACGGCGACCTCGACGCCGTCGCGTTCACCTCGTCGCTCACGGTGACGCACCTCCTTGACGCCGCCGCGGAGCGAGGGGTCCGCGACGCCGCGGTCGCGGGCCTCGCCGACGCGACCGTCGGCGCCATCGGCGCGCCGACCGCGGAGACGGCGGCCGAACACGGGATCGACGTCGACGTCGTCCCGGCCGACGCCGACTTCGCGGCCCTCGCGGCGGCCGTCGTCGAGGCGGTGAGCGACGGCGGCCCGGACGACGACACCTAACGGATCCGTCAGTTTTCAGCGTCGAGATTTCACGGCGCGTCGGATCGCGATCGTCGTTCTCACGGGTCTCTTCCACGAACTGAGGCTCACCCGACGCGCCCATAATTATCAATTCAGATATCTAGTGCCGAATATTTATTATCCGACAGGTGAGAGGTGGCGGCATGCAACCGAGCGAGCGCTGGTCGCTGCGGACCGACGACGCGGCGTTAGTCGTCGAGTTCCCGCACGGGACGGGGCTCAGCCCCGCCGACGGCGAGGCGCTCCTCGACCGGTGGCGGAGCGTCACCGCGGACCGCGCGGTCGACGCCGTCGTGCTCGTCGTGCGGACGAGCCGCCCGTGTTCCGACGCCGGGCGGCGGGCGCTCCGCGAGTCCGCGCAGATCGCGGTCGCCCGCGGCGTGGACCGGTTCGCCGTCGTCGGTCAGCGCTCGAAGCGGCGGTATCTCAAGCGCACGATCGACGTCGAGGGGGTCGACACCGAGGCGTTCAACGACGACGACGCCGCGCTGCGGTGGGCGAAGTGCCCGTCGGCGCCCGCGTCCTCCGTCGAGACGTCGTCGTAGCTAGCTGCCGTCCCCGGCCGCGGTCCCGTCTTCGGCGGTTCCGTTCTCGGCGTCCCCGTCGTCGCTCTCCTCGTCGTCGGAGTCGTCGGCCCCGTCCTCGCCGTCATCATTTTCGTCGTCGTCATCGGCTTCGTCCTCGTCATCTTCGTCGTCCTCGTCGTCGATCTCGTTGACATCGACGTCTCGGCCCGCGACCCCGCTCCCGGAGATCACGGGCTTGAGGATGTAGCCGTTGTTCGGCCCCCGCTTGACGACGTTGATGTCGAAGACGAAGCTGACCGGCTCGTCGGGCGTGACCTCGAAGCCGTTCGTGATCTGGAGCTTCTCGCTCGGGAGCTTCACGTCGACCGTCTCACCGCCGACGACCCCCTCAACGTTCGAAACCTCGAGTTCGATCTTCTCGTAGCTTCCCGCCGGAATCTCACCGTCGAACACGGCGATCGCGTCGTCCTCGATCACCCGCGTGAGGTCGACCGTCGCGCCGTCGAGTTCCACGAGAGTGAAGCCGCGGTCCCCCTCGTCGCCGTCCCCTTCGTCCTCGTCGCCGTCCCCTTCGTCCTCGTCGCCGTCCCCTTCGTCCTCGTCGCCGTCCCCTTCGTCCTCGTCGCCGTCCTCCTCGTCGTCTTCCTCGGGTTCGTCCTCGTCGCCGTCCCCTTCGTCCTCGTCGCCGTCCCCTTCGTCCTCGTCGCCGTCCCCTTCGTCCTCGTCGCCGTCCCCTTCGTCCTCGTCGCCGTCCTCCTCGTCGTCTTCCTCGGGTTCGTCGTCTGCGTCGTCCCCGCCGTCTCCGTCGTCCGTCTCGTTCGCGTCGTCGCCTTCGTCTGCCGTTCCGTTCACCGGCTCGTCGTCGTCGTTGTCGGTCTCCGTGACGTTCTGATCGGAGCCGTCGTCCGACTCCGCCTCCTCTTCCTCGTCGGTCTCCTCATCCTCGTCACCCTCCTCCCCGTCGTCGTCCTCGCCCTCCCGCGCCTCGAAGACGCGGGCCCGATCGAGGGTGACGTCCAGCCGGTCGAAGTCGGCGATGTCGGCCGGGGCGTCGCTGATGAGGAGCCGGAAGTTCCCGGTGAGCGTCTGGGAGCCGTCCGAGCCGTCCGAGCCGTCAGAGTCGTCCGAGCCGTCCGAACCGCCCGTCGACGGGAGGGATCCGTCACCGGCGCACCCGGCGAGCAGCGTCGCGCTCGCGCCGGCGCCGAGGGCGACGAACCTTCGACGGCCGACGCCGTCGGTCGACGCGTCCGTCGAGCGGTCCTCGCCTGCCGTTCGTGATCCGTCGTCGCCTGTCGTCCGTGGTCGGTCCGTCATGGTGAGTCGACGAAGGGGCCGTACACGGGTATAAACCGGAGATACTCCGTCCGAATTTGCGCGGATAAAGCCGGTTTTAGCGGTTGTCGCGTCGGTTCGGCGCGACCGGCGGCGATCCCGACGGCGGCGGGCTACGGGCCGGCCGTCTCGATTCCCGCCTCCTCGACCACGCGCTTCGCCTCCCGGGTGGCGCGCGCGCGGACCGCGTCGGCGTCGATCCCGACGTGCTCGCCGTCGTCGTACCGGACCTCGCCGTCGACCATCGCGAACGTCACGTCGTCGCCGTGGGCGGCGTAGACGAGGTGGGAGAGGGGGTCGTGGATCGGGGTGGCGCGCGTGCGATCGGTGGTGAGCCCGATCACGTCCGCGCGCCGACCCTCGCGGAGGGTCCCCAGTCGGTCGAAGCCGGCGGCGCGCGCGCCGTTCGTCGTCGCCATCTCCAGCACGGTCGCGGCCGGGAGCCGGGTGGGGTCGCGGGCGTCCACCTTCCCGAGGAGGCTCGCCTGTCGCATCTCGGTGAACGGGTCGAGCGTGTTGTTGCAGGGCGGGCCGTCGCTGCCGAGCGCGACCGCGATCCCGCGGTCGAGGTAGTCCTGGACGGGAGCGATCCCCGATGCGAGCTTCATGTTCGAGGACGGGCAGTGGGTGACGACCGTGTCGGTCTCGGCGAGCACCTCGCGCTCGCGCTCGTCGGTGTGCACGCAGTGTGCGAGCGTCACGTCCGGGCCCGTCAGGCCGACCTCGTCGAGCCACAGGACGTTCCGCATCCCCGTGTCGGCCTCCACCGACGCGATCTCGTCCTCGTTTTCGCTGGCGTGGGTGTGGATCGTCACGCCGTCGTGGCGGTCGGCGAGCTCGCGACAACCCCGCAGGCACGCCTCGCTGCAGGTGACGGCGAATCGGGGGGTGACCGCGTACCGGACCCGGCCGCCGGCGGCGCCGTGGTACTCTGAGATTAGGGCCTCGCTCTCGGCGAGCGCGGCGTCGGTCTCCTCGATGAGCCCGTCGGGCGAGTCGCGGTCCATTAACACCTTCCCGAGCCGCGCGCGGATCCCCGTCTCGATCGCGGCCTCGAACGCCTCGTCAGCGTGGTTCACCGAGAGGTGGTCGACGACGGTCGTTGTCCCCGATTCGAGACACTCCAGGTATCCCAGTTCGGCGGCGGCGCGGGTCGCCTCGGCGTCCATCGCGGCCTCCATCGGGAGCACGGCGTCGAACAGCCAGTCGAGGAGCGCGGCGTCGTCGGCGATCCCACGGCCGAGCGACTGCACCGAGTGCACGTGGCCGCCGACCAGTCCGGGGGCGACGATGTCGACCTCGCGCCGCTCGCGGTCGGGGTACTCGTCGCGGAGGGCGGCGGCCTCGCCGACCGCGGCGATCGTCTCGCCCTCGACGACGACGGCGCCCTCGGGGATCACGGTCTCGGGGTCGGCGACGACGGTTCCGGCGATCAGCATGTCCGTCCGTTCCTGACGGTCGACTCATAAGAGGGTGTCCCTCGCGGGACCCCAGGGGGTCGGAGCGGTCGCACGCTCGCCGACCGACGGCTATTCGTTCCGGCCGCCCGCACCCGGATCCGTGCTCAGATACGTGACGACGAACCCCGGGAAGGTGCGCGAGGCGGAGCGCTACCTCCCGGACGGCTCGGTGGAGCGGCTCGACTTCGACTACCCGGAGATCCAGGCGGCCGAACTCGGTCCCATCGCCGCGCGCGGCGCCCGGGAGGCGTACCGCCACGTCGGCGAACCGGTGCTCGTCGACGACGCGGGGCTGTTCGTCGAGGGGCTCGACGGCTTCCCCGGGCCGTACTCCTCGTACGTCGAGGAGACGCTCGGCATCGAGCGCGTCCACGAGATCGCGGCCGACCTCGACGACCGCCGGGCCGCGTTCCGCTGTACCCTGGGCTACTGCGACGGCGAGGGGTTCGCCGCGAGCCCGGACCCGGTCGACCGGGGGGACCGGAACGCGGCCGCGGCGGCGGGCCCGGGCGGAGACGGCGACGAGGACGGGGCCGGTCAGCACGGCGAGGCCGAGACGCTCCCGGTCAAGCTGTTCGAGGGGTACGTCCCCGGTCGGATCGTCGCGCCGCGCGGGGAGGGCGGCTTCGGCTACGACCCGATCTTCGAACACGACGGCGAGACGTTCGCCGAGATGGACACCGACCGGAAGAACGCGGTGTCGCACCGCGGTCGCGCGTTAGAGAAGTTCGCGGAGTGGTACGCCGACCGCTGAGGCGACTCTGGACGGAGCCGCGGGCGGCTCAGGCGACCTCCTCGATCGCGTCCGCGAGCAGGTCGGCGCCGAGTTCGATCTCGCGCTCGGTGACGTCGAGGGGCGGGAGGACCCGGAGCACGTCGTGGCCGCACGCCAGCGTGAGTAGGCCCCGGGAGAACGCCGCCTTCAGGACCGCGTCGCGGCGATCCTTCGAGGCGAACTGGAGCGCGAGCAGCAGCCCCTTCCCGCGGACGTCCTCGACGCCCGGCAGGTCGGCGTCGCGCATCGTCTCCTTGAACTGTCGGCCCCGGACGGTGGCGTTGTCCATGAGGTCGTGCTCGCGGATCGCGTCGAGCGTCAGCGCGCCCTGCGCGGCGGCGACGATGTCGCCCGCGCCCCACGTCGACGAGAGCCGGCTCTTCTCCTCGGGGAACACGTCTTCGCGGGAGACCGTCGCGCCGACGCGGAGCCCCTTCGCGCTGGAGATCACGTCGGGTTCGAGCGCGTAGTGGTCGGAGCCCCACAGCTCGCCGGTGCGGCCGACGCCGGACTGGATCTCGTCGGCGATCAGGGTGATGTCGTGCTCGTCGACGAGGGCGGCGATCTCGTCGGTGAACGCCTCAGAGGGGAACCGGTAGCCGCCCTCCCCCTGGATCGGTTCGAGGATGAGGTACGCCACGTCGTCGGGATCGATATGGCCGCGCTCGGGATCGAGCTTCTCGCGGAGCCGGGAGACGCCGCCGGCGAAGAAGCCGCACGAGCAGGTCTCCGGGGTGCAGGTCCGGTCCTCGCAGAACGGGGCGTCGTGGACGCCGCTTATCTCCGGGAACTCCCGGCGGTAGACGGACTTGGAGCGGTTGAGCGAGAGCGCGCCGAGCGTCCGCCCGTGGAACGCGCCGTCGAAGGTGATCGCGTGCTTGGCGCCGCCGGAGTCGTCGTACGCGATCTTGATCGCGTTCTCGACCGCCTCGGCCCCGGAGTTCGAGAGGAAGACGGTGTCCATGTCGTAGTGAGCGGTGGCCTCGGTGAGCCGCTCCATCAGCCCGGACGACCCCGGGACCCCGTCGCCCGGGGACTCGCCGCCGGCGACGTAGAAGTCCTGGCCCGCGATCTTCAGCGGGTCGACGAGGTCGAACTCGGCGAGCGGCTCCATAATCTTCGGGTTGTTGTACCCGAGCGGCGCGGCGGCGACGTGGCTCGTGAAGTCCATGAGGACGTTGCCGTCGACGTCGGTGCAGAAGGGGCCCTCCGCGGGCGCGGTGCGGTCCCAGACGAACTCGTAGACGTACGTGCTCGGCGCGGCCGACTCGTGGTGGTAGTCGACCCACTCCCGCGCGCGGTCGCCCGGGAGCTCGGTGACCTCGGGGGTGGCCGTGTGGCGATCCATGCCGACGCGTCGCACGCGAGCCGAATAAAGCCGGGGCGATCCCGCGGTCGTTGGAGATAGCTCCAACCGCGGCTCGCGGACGGGGAAGCGGCGGGAGGGAGAGCGGCGAACGGAGCGGAGAGAAGCGACGGGCGGCGAGCAGCGGGGTCGATCAGTGGTCGACGTACTGCGTCTCCCACTCGGTCCGGGCCTCGATCTCGCGGCGACCGCGGCGCGTCAGCGTGTAGTAGTTCGTGCGGCGGTCGCGCTGCCCCTTCTCCACGAGCCCCTTCTCGACGAGGGTGTCGAGGTTGGGGTAGAGCCGGCCGTGGTGGATTTCCTTCTCGTAGTACTCCTCGAGCTCCTCTTTGATCGCGAGCCCGTGGGGCTCGTCCAGGCCGGCGATCACGTAGAGCAGGTCACGCTGAAAACCAGTAAGGTCGTACATACAACTGACCGTACATTCCCGTTCTAAATAAATAAATATGCCGTTATGACAGACCTCGATCCGCGCTTCGACCCGCAGAGTCACTCGATCCGCGCGGTTTGGTTCTGTCAACAGATCAACTATGTTGCGCGAATCCGAGCCCGAACCGGCGCCTCGACCGAACGCTCGAAAACTGATACGTCGGCGTCGGACCCGTCGCTCGTGGCGCGTCGGGAAGCGACGGGAATCGCCCGAGCGGTCGCTCCCGAGCGTCGGCGATGGACGGCCGCGTCGCTCGCGAAGAGATAGTAGCGGTGAGCAGAAAGCCGGCGCGCCCGACGCGGAAAAAAGCCGCGTCGGGCGGCCGATTGGTCCCCGCTGACGCTTCGGCCCTCCAGACGAAGCGTCACGTGACAATATAGGGTTCAAACTGATAAAGGTAACGAGCCTCCGCTATTGGTGTTCGATCGGTCACACGTTACAGGGGTCGAAACGAGTCGGTGAGTCGGGACGAGTCGCTCACATGTGTTCTTCCTCCAGCACCCAGCCGAGCGCGCGCTTGTAGTGGGTGAACAGCTGTTCGACGCCCCGGTGATTCATCTCCTCGTCGTCGAGCTGCTCGCGGAGGAACTCGTACTGCTCGCGGATCTCGTCTTCGGAGCGCATGGACGCGGGTACGATTCGGGTCGGGATAGTGTTGTGGCCGCGGACGAGTAAGTGGGTGCTCACGGATCGGCAGGGAACACTTCCAAAGCCCCAGCCGCTCGGCTGTACGCGGTTGATACCGAATCCGCGGCGAACCTCTCCAAAGCCCCAGCCGCGACGGCTCGGTGCGGTCGTTGCGGTCCTCAGTCGCTCGCGGTGCTCGCTCCCTGCGGTCCTTACGTCCCGCGCCTTCGCCCTCGCGGCTGCCCCCTTGAGTCCCGCCCCGCACCGCACAGCACCGCACCTCTCACCTCCCCAGCCTCGTCGACCGCCCTCAGCGCTGCCTCGGGCGGTCGACTCCCTCGCGCGGCGCTCCTTCGCGGCCGCCGGTGGCGGCCGCTCGGAGGCGCGCGCCGCCTGACCGAATTTCCGCTCGGATGTCCCCGCTCGCGCGCTCCGCGCTCGCTCCCGAACGATACGTTGATACGTCGACCGCCGGTACTCGGTGAGACGATGGACGACCGGACGCGGGAGTATCTGAAGGGGCGGTTCGGCGACTACTACCGCCGGGCGTCGCCGTCGCTCCCGCCGGACGCGAACCTCCGCGAGTGGGGCCACATCCCGTGGACGCCCGGCTCGGGGACGACGATGGTCCGCCACCAGTCGCTGTTCGACCTAGGCGACGTCGACACGTTCTTCGCCGACAACGCGCCCCGGCACGCCTACTTCTCGGCCGCGCGCTACGACGACCCCGGCGCCTCGACGATGTCGAGGAAAGGGTGGCGTTCGGCGGACCTGATCTTCGACCTCGACGCCGACCACCTCCCCGGCGTGGACCCGGAGGCGACGTCGTACCCGGAGATGCTCGCCGAGTGTAAGGAGGCCCTCCTGCGCCTGCTCGACTTCCTCGACGACGACTTCGCGTTCGAGGACCTCACCGTCGTCTTCTCCGGCGGGCGCGGCTACCACGTCCACGTCCGCGACGAGAGCGTCCGGGAGCTGGACAGCGAGGCGCGCCGCGAGATCGTCGACTACGTGCGCGCGATCGACCTCGACACCGAGGGCCTGATCCGCACCGTCTCCGAGCGCGGCACGACGAAGCGCGTGCTCCGCACGGAAGGCGGGTGGGGCGCGCGAGTCCACGAGGCGCTCGTCGCGTACGCCGACGACCTGCGCGACATGGACGAGGACGCGGCCCGCGAGCGCCTGATGGAGCTGGAGGGGATCGGCGAGGGGCGCGCGGAGACGATCCTCGGCGCGTTCGAGCGCAACCCGACCGCGGTCCGCGAGGGCAACGTCGAGGCCGGCGGGCCGGGCGTGCGCCGGCTCGTCTCCGCGCTCGCGTCGCGCGTGACCGCGACCGACACGGCGCCGATCGACGAGCCGGTGACCACGGACACGCGGCGGCTCATCCGGCTCCCGGGGACGCTCCACGGCGGGTCTGGCCTCGTCGTCACGCCGATCGCGCGCGACGAGCTCCCCGGCTTCGACCCGCTGCGGGACGCGGTCCCAGAGCGGTTCGTCGGGCGCGAGATCCGGATCGAGACCGACGCCGAACGGACGGTAGAATTAAACGGCGAGCGCGTTAGAGTTGAACCCGGTAGAAACACCGTGCCCGAGTTCGCCGGGGTCTTCCTCATGGCCCGCGGCGAGGCGCGGAAGGCACCCGAACGATGAACCTCGACGAGCTCAGATCGGCCCAGGCGAAGGAACGCCGCAAGGACAGCCTCCAGCACCTGCGGGACTCCTTCTACGACGACGTGGCCGCCTACGTCGCCGACCTGCGCGCGGCCCGCGACCGCCGCGCCGAGCAGGTCGACAAGCCGTTCTCGGACGACGACGTCCGCCGACTCTCCGACGAGGTCGAGACCGCCGAGGAGGTCGCCGAGGCGCTGTACGAGCGCCGCGTCGGCAAGGTCGTCAAGCTCGCGTCGTTCGCGGCCGCCGACATGTCGGTCGACGCCGACGGCATGACGACCGAGGAGCGACGGCTGTTCGACGACCTCGTCGACCGGATCAAGGCGAACAAATCGAGCGTGCTCGACGTGCTCTCGGGCGAGGTGTCCGTGGACGAGTCCGCGTCCGATCCGGCACCGGCGTCCGATCCCGATCCGGCTCCCGAGCCAGGTCCGGCGCCCGACCGCGATCCGGCGCCCGAACCCGATCCGGCACCCGCGGACGACGAGACTGCGGGCGACGGACGGCCGGCGGAGACCGACGCGGCCACCGACGCGCTCACCGGCGCCATGGGCGGCGCGGACGACGAGGTCGCCGACGCACTCGACGCGGCCGCCGACAAGGCGGGGGAGGCGCCGGAATCACCCCCGCCGACCGACGCGCCGGACCGCGGAGCGCCCGACGCCCCGGGCGAGGGCGCGACCACCGACGGCGGTCCGACCGCGGTTCCGCCCGACTCCGCGCCGCCGGGCGCCCCCGGCGTCGATGTCGACGGCGCCGGGAGCGCGAACGACCCTGATCCCGCCGACGGCGCGGAGGCGTCCGCCCGAGGCGACGCTGAGGCACCCTCCACGGAGAGCGCCGCCGCCTCCGCCATCGACGACCGCGAAACCGTCCGGATCACGCGCGACGTCGGCGCCATCCTCGGCGTCGACGAGCGGGAGTACGACCTCGCGACCGAGGACGTCGTGACCCTCCCCGCCGAGAACGCGGCGCCGCTCGTCGAGCGGGACGCCGCGGAGCGGCTCGACTGAGCCGGTAGCGCGACGCGTGGACCCTCCGAGGTCGCCCGACATCGGGACCGACGAGCACTAACGCCCCGGGGGGCTACGGGACGGCAATGGAGGTCGAGTTCCTCGGCGGCGCCCGCGAGGTCGGTCGGAGTGCGGTCCTCGTCGACGACGCGCTGCTCCTCGACTACGGGCTGTTGACCGCGGAGCCGCCGCAGTACCCGGTCCGCGATCCCGAGCCCGACGCGGTCGTCGTCTCGCACGGCCACCTCGACCACGCGGGCGCGGTGCCGGCGCTGCTGAAGGGCGACCGCCGGCCCGCGGTCCACTGGACGCCCCCCACCGCGGACCTGACCCGAACCCTCGCGCGCGACACGCTCAAGCTGCACGGCAACAGCCCGCTCTGTCCCTTCTCCGAGGAGCACGTCGCGCGGCTCGGTGAGGTCGAGGAACGGCACGCGTACGGGGAGCCGTTCGTCGTCGATGCCGGGGGGACGGAGTACGAGATGACGCTTCGCAACGCCGGGCACATCCCGGGATCGGCACACGTTCTCATCGACGACGGCGACGACCGACTGCTGTACACCGGCGACTTCCACACCGACGACCAGCGGCTCGTCTCGGGGACGACGGCGCGGCCCGACGCCGACGCCGTGATCTGCGAGTCGACGTACGCGGACGTGGCCCACGAGGACCGCCGCGCCGTCGAGGACCGCTGGGCCGAGAGCGCCCGGACGACGACCTGGGAGGGCGGGACCGTCGTCGCGCCCGCGTTCGCGATCGGACGGACCCAAGAGATGATGCTCGTCGCCGAGGCGAACGACCTCACCCCCTACGTCGACGGGATGGGGACCGGGGTGACGCGACTGGTCCGGCGGTATCCCGAGTTCCTGCGCGACTCCGAGGCGCTCCGCCGGGCGACGGGCGCCGCCCGGTTCGTCACCGGTCGCGACGGCCAGCGCGAGCGGATCGCCGCCGACAACGCGCTGATAATCACCACCTCCGGGATGCTCGCGGGCGGTCCGGTCCGCTCGTACCTCCCGAGGATCCGGGGGAACCCGACGAACCTCGTGACGCTGACCGGCTACCAAGTCGAGGGGACGCCGGGCCGAGAGCTGCAGGACCGCGGACGATTGGAGCTGAACGGTCGGGTGCGCCCCGTCAGCGCCCGGGTGGAGTCGTACGACTTCTCGGCGCACGCCGACCGCGAGGGGCTGGAGTCGTTCTTGGACTCGTACAGCGGCGCGCGGGTGCTCGTGAACCACGGCGACCGGTGCGAGGCGTTCGCCGAGGATCTCCGAGCCGACGGCTACGACGCGAGCGCGCCCGATATCGGTGAACGAGTCGAACTGTAGGAAAAACGAATCGAACTACGGGAGGAGACCGGTCGTCGCCCTCGCTCGCGGCGACGCGCCGACTACTCGCCGCCGTCGGTGTACGCCCGATCGTCGAGCACGCGGTCCGCGGTGGCGTTCGCCTCCGCCGGGCTGGGACACTGGCCGGCGACGACCTCGTCGGTGAGGTCGCAGGCGAGCGCGTAGACGGCCGAGCCGTCGGCGCGTTCGGCGACGCGCTCGAACGTCGGACGGTAGCCGGCGGCCGCGCGCTGTCCGGTCTGATCCAGGGAGGCGTCGATGGCGTACTCGAGCTGACGAACCGCTTCCTGTGGTTCCATACACGAACGCTCAGCCTCGTCGCACTTAAGTATACTCGGATTCGGAATTGAGTTAATAATCGCGGACGACGGGATCCGCCGACGCGGGGAGCAGCGGATCGACGTTTATACGCGGCAGGGTCCCCGAGGGCGCTCATGACCGACGCAGACGAGCGCGCGGCCGTCGCCGAGCGCGCGGCGCGAGCGGGCGGTCGCGTGGCGCACGACCGTTTCCGGAGCGACATCGCCGTCGAGACCAAGGGCGAGGACGACGTGGTGACGGCGGCCGACCGCGCCGCCCAGCGCACCGTGATCGAGTCGATCCGGGAGTCGTTCCCGGACGACGCGATCGTCGGCGAGGAGGGCGACGAGCGCAAGACCGTCCCCGAGGAGGGCGCGGCGTGGATCATCGATCCGATCGACGGCACGCACAACTACGTCCGCGAGATCCGCGTGTGGGGCACCGCGGTCGCGGCGGTCGTCGACGGCGAGCCGGTCGCGGCCGCCACTGCCTGTCCCGCGCTCGGCGACATGTACACCGCCGACGCCGACGGCGCGTACCGGAACGGTGAGCCGATCGCCGTCAACGACGTCGCCGACCCGCGCCGGGCCGCCGTCGACCCGACGCTGTGGTGGGACCACGACGCCCGCGACGAGTACGCCAACGCCTGCGAGGCGATCGTCCGGCGGTTCGCCGACATGCGCCGGTTCGGCGCCGCGCAGGTCGTGCTCCCCACCGTCGCCGCGGGGGGGCTCGAAGGCGTCGTCTCGAACCTGCGGGCGAACCCCTGGGACTCGGTCGCCGGCGTCTTCATGATCCGGCAGGCCGGCGGGCGCGTCACCGATCTGGAGGGGAACCGCTGGCGACACGACTCGACCGGGCTCGTCGCCTCGAACGGGACCCTCCACGACGAGGTGCTCGCCGCCGCGCAGGCGATCGAGGAGTCGGAGTGAGCGCGGGTATTTATAAGTAGATCTGCGGCGGCGCGTGCCTCCGAGCGGGCCATCGGCCCGCGAGGAGCATCGCGCGAGGGACGCGGTGAGCGCTCGAAGAGCGCGAACCGCGAGGCTGGGGAGGTGTGAGGTGCGGTGCGGAGCGGTGGGGGAGGGACTCAAAGGGGCAGCCGCGAGGACGAAGCACGGCGCAGTAAGCACTACAGGGAGCGAGCGCAGCGAGCGACCGAAGCGCGGAGCAAGCCGCGCGAGTCCTCGCGGCTGGGGCTTTGAGGGTGTTCCCCGTCGATTTGGTTTCAATCATTTATAAATGAGCGGCTGGGGCTTTGGCGGTGTTCACCGGTGATCCGTCATCGACTATTTACAACCGATCAGCTGAGCCGTCTGACCCGTCAGCCATCTCGGTACCCGCTTTTCGTCGTTACACGTCCGGCTCCGAGCTACCTGCAACACCTACCGAACCGAAGACGTGTTAGTGCTCGGGGCCCAACTCCCTGTAATGGGAGTTCAGGAGCAGTACCCGTTCGACGTGGAAGCGCTCCGGGCCGATTTCCCCGTCCTCGACCGGAAGGTCGGCGGCGATCCGGAGTCGCCCGGCGAGGGGCCGGGCGACGACACGCCGCTCGTCTACCTCGACAACGCGGCGACATCGCACACGCCGGACCCGGTCGTCGACGCGATCTCGGACTACTACCGGGGCTACAACGCCAACGTCCACCGCGGGATCCACCAGTTGAGCCAGGAGGCGTCGGTCGCCTACGAGGAGGCCCACGATACCGTCGCGGACTTCGTCGGCGCGTCGGGCCGCGAGGAGATCGTCTTCACGAAGAACACCACCGAGGCGATGAACCTCGTCGCGTACGCGTGGGGGCTCGAAGAGCTCGGTCCGGGCGACAACGTCGTCCTCACGGAGATGGAACACCACGCCTCGCTCGTCACGTGGCAGCAGATCGGCAAGCGGACCGGCGCCGACGTGCGGTTCATCGACGTGACCGACGAGGGGCGGCTCGACACCGACCACGCCGCCGAGCTGATCGACGACGACACGGAGATGGTGTCGGTCGTCCACGTCTCGAACACGCTCGGCACGATCAATCCGATCGGCGAGCTGGCCGACCTCGCGCACGACCGCGACGCGCTGATCTTCGCCGACGGCGCGCAGTCGGTACCCAACCGCCCGGTCGACGTGACGGAGCTCGGCGTCGACTTCTTCGCCTTCTCGGCGCACAAGATGTGCGGGCCGACCGGGATCGGCGCGCTGTACGGCCGCGAGGAGCTGCTGGAGTCGATGCAGCCGTACCTCTACGGCGGCGACATGATCCGGCGCGTCTCCTTCGAGGACTCCACGTGGGAGGACCTCCCGTGGAAGTTCGAGGCCGGCACGCCCTCGATCGCGCAGGGGATCGCGTTCGCGGCCGCGATCGAGTACCTCGAAGAGATCGGCATGGACCGCGTCGAGGCCCACGAGGACCTGCTCGCGGAGTACGCCTACGACGAGCTGTCGGCGCTCGGCGGCGTGGAGATCTACGGGCCGCCCGGCGACGACCGCGGCGGGCTCGTCGCGTTCAACGTCGAGGGCGTCCACGCGCACGACCTCTCCAGCATCCTCAACGACTACGGGATCGCGATCCGCGCCGGGGACCACTGCACCCAGCCGCTCCACGACGAGATGGGCGTCTCCGCCTCCGCGCGCGCCTCCTTCTACCTCTACAACACCGTCGAGGAGGTCGACGCCCTCGTCGAGGCCGTCGGCGAGGCGCGCGACCTGTTCGCCTGAAATCACCGGCCGTCCGGGTCCCCGGCCGATCGCGCTCTCGTCGCGCTCGCGCTCTTCCCCGAGCTTCCCGCATCTCCTTGTCCTCCGCATGAATATATCACTGGGTAATCGCTCGTCTGAATCATCAGATGATCGCCGCCACGCTGACTGCAACCGGATCGACCGACCGTCGTCGCCTCGGGGTCAAGCGTTTTCTCGTGACAGATTGAACCGTGATAACAGGTGTGTAAGGCCGTGAGAACGTGCATCGCACAACGATTATGTCCCCGACGGCCGAATTCGTAGCTCCGGACGCGGACTTTCGGTAGCTCTCTCCGACTCGTCGAGACCTCGCCGCCGCGACCACCTGATCATGACCGACCACACGACGCGCACTACGCCCGACGACGCCGCCGACCGCGCTGCCGATCCCGATGTCGACGACGTCACCGACGACTCTAGTTCCGATACCGACGCCACCGCCGCCGACGCCGAAGCGATCGCGCTGCTCCACGTCGAGCCGGACCCGCGCTCCGCAGAGGTGTTTTCTGTGTTCGTGGACCGGTCGGCCGACGGGATCGCGTCCAGATCGGTCGACGGGACGGCGGCGGCGCTCGACGCGATCGACGAGGTCGACTGCGTCGTGACCGAACACCGCCTCCCCGACGGCTCCGGGGTCGAGTTGGTCGACCAGATCCGGCGGCGAGACGTCGACGTGCCCGTCGTGTTTCACACCACCTGTCGCGATCCCGAGACCGAGGCCGCGGCGCTCGACGCCGGCGCCGACGCGTACTTCTCCAAGCGATCGGAGCGGGACCAGTACGAGCGCGTCCTCGAACGGATTCGTGGGCTCGTCGGCGATGGCACCTCTCGGACCGCCCCCGCGACGACGGACATCCCCTCGGGCGTGTCGGCGTCGTCCGACGCCGAGGAATAGCCGCTCGCTGGGGGCGACGGAACCCTTTTGACCCGCACCGGCCTATCTAAGGCCGATATGGGACTGGGCTCGGACATGTACCGGCAGCAGATCCTCGACCACTACAAGAACCCGCGCAACTACGGGGAGCTCGAGGAGCCGGACTTCACGCACGTCGGCGAGAACCCCTCCTGCGGCGACACGATCCGGATGGACGTCGACCTCGACGAGGCGGGCGAGAGGATCGAGGCGGTGCGGTTCACCGGCGACGGCTGCGCCATCTCGATGGCCTCCGCGAGCATGCTCTCGGAGCGGCTCCACGGGATGGCGGTCGCGGAGCTCCACGAGATGGACACGGACGACGTCACGGAGATGCTCGGCGTCGACATCTCCCCGATGCGCGTGAAGTGCGCGGTGCTCGGCCGGCAGGTCGCGCAGGACGGCTCGAAGATCCACCGCGGCGAGCTCGACCCCGACGACCGCACGATCACCGAGGAGTAGTCGGCCCCGCGGCGGCGACCGTGCCCCGCCGACTCCGGCCGTCCCGAGCCCACGGACTTTTGCTCGTCAACGACGTGCGTCCACGTATGAGCGACGGGTTCGACAAGGAGGCCGAACGGGAGAAGCTCCGCGAGAAGTTCGCGGACGACGAGGAGGAGCGCGCGCACACTCAGCGGATGTCGGAGCTCCTCCTCCAGGGAGCGACGATGACGAACCGCCACTGCGACGACTGCGGCGACCCCATCTTCCGGAAGGACGGACAGGAGTTCTGTCCGACCTGCCACACGGTCGACGCCGCGGACGCCGAGGGCGCCGACCCGGCTGCAGCCGGGGAGTCGGCGATGTCAACGACTGACGAGCAGTCGCCTCCGACAACCGGCGGGGAGTCGCCCCCGGCGGCCGGGGAAAACGGGGCGACTGGCCCGCAGCGAGCCGATCGGGAACCGGCGGGGTCAGGTTCCGGGCCGGCCGCCGAAACGTCGGATCCCCCGGTCACCGAAGCGGCCGAACCGTCGACCGCGACCGGATCGACCGCGACCGGATCGGCTCCGACCGAGTCGACTCCGACCGCGGACGCGTCCGGGCACGAGACCGCGTCGCCGGCGCGCGCCGGATCCGAGAGCGTCGCCGACGCTCGGGCGTCGCTGGCGCGGACCCTCAATCGATTCGCCGCCGCGGCCGAGGAGACGGACGACCCCCGTCGGGCGCGCGACCGCCTGCAGGCGGCGCGCGAGGCGGCCGAAACGCTCGTGGCGCTCGATAGGTAGCGAAGAGCGCGGCAGCGGGGAACACCTTAGCGAAAGACGAGAGGGACCGAACGAGAAAGACGAGAACCGTAGACTACGTCTGACCCCGAGTGACCGCTCAGGCGCCCGTCGCCTGCCCGGCCGGCTCCATCTCCTCCCAGCTCGGGCGCTGGTCGCTCAACAGCGACCGGACGATCCGGACGACTGTGTCGGTTCCGCCGCAGCAGTCCACCTCGCCGCGCTCGACGCTCCGGACGAACCGGTCTAGGTCAGCCAGCGTCACCGCACCGGACGCGACGGCGCCGGTGATCGTCTCCGTTTCGCTCTCCATCGTCCGCACCAGGTCGGTCGGTGCGGTCGGACTCTGTCGGTCGGTGTGCGATGCGATATCGGACTGCTTCGCGGTTATGTCGATTGTTACTATAGAACGAGTCAATATATTGCTACCGGTAGCTACCGGTTTCGTATCATGTCGATCCGGAGGGCTCTCGACGGTCGCGTCGCTCCCCGAACTACTGATGCGTCGCTCACCGCGTTCGCCGCGTGGCGCTCCCACCGCCGGCTTACCGTCCGCTCTCGACGGCCACCAGCATGTCCGTCGCGAGCTGCTCGGCGCGGTCGGCGTCGGCGGACTCGGCGTAGATCCGGATCTTCGGCTCCGTCCCGGACGGGCGCACGAGGACCCACGCGTCGCCGTAGTCGAGGCGGTAGCCGTCGGTGGTGTTCGGCTCGGCGTCCGCCGTCTCCACGTAGGCCCGCGCCGCCGAGAGCATGTCGTCGCGCTCGCCGTCGTCGGCGTACCCGACGTTGCGCCGCACGAAGTGGTAGTCGGCGTACGGGGCGACGATCTCGCTGGCGGGGTCGCCGGCGGCCGCGAGCAGTTCGAGGAAGCGCGCGCCGATGTACGCGCCGTCGCGGGAGAGCCGATACGGCGGGAAGAACACCCCGCCGTTCCCCTCGCCGGCGACGGGCACGTTCGTCCCCTCCTCGTGGAGTTCCCGGGTTCGGGTGATGATGTTCGTCGCCCCGATGGGCGTGAGTTCGAGGGCTGCGTCGTTGGCGTCGCAGACGTCGACGAGCCGCTGGGAGACGTTCACCGCGCTGACGACCGCGTCGCCGGGCTCCAGACAGGCGTCGGCCATCGCCGCGAACGAGGTGTCGCCGTCGACGAACGAGCCCGTCTCGTCGACGAAGACGGCGCGGTCCGCGTCGCCGTCGTGGGCGATCCCCACGTCGGCGTCGGTGGTCGCGACGAGCCGTCGGAGGTCCCCCAGGTTCTCCGAGACGGGCTCGGACTCCCGCCCGGGGAAGTGACCGTCCGGCGTGGCGTTCACCGTCAACACCTCACAGCCCAGCTCGCGGTAGATCCGCGGCGAGGACACCGACGCCGCCCCGTGGCCGGGATCGACCGCGACCGTGAGGTCGGCGCCGGCGATCGCCTCGCGGTCGACCGCGTCGATCAGCTGGTTCACGTAGTCGTCGACCGCGCCCTCGACGGCGGTCGTCGCGCCGGCGGCCCGCCAGTCGGCGAGGTCGTACTCGTCGTCGAGGACGCGGCGCTCGACGCGTTCGAGCACGTCGACCGAGAGCTCGACGCCGTCGTCGCCGACGAGCTTGATCCCGTTGAACTCCGGGGGGTTGTGCGAGGCGGTGACGAGCACGGCGGGGACCCCGGCCGACTCGCAGTAGCTGCCGACGGCGGGCGTCGGCGCGACCCCGAGCCGGTCGACGTCGCAGCCGACGGCGGCCAGCCCGCTCGCGGCGGCGTTGGCGAACAGCTCGCCGGTGGTACGGGTGTCCCGGGCGACGGCGACCCGGTCGGCGTCCCACACCGAGCCGGCCGCCTTCGCGATGTCGAGGACGAGCTCCGGCGTGAGGTACCGCAGCGCGACCCCGCGGATGCCGCTGGATCCGAACAGCTCCATGGGCGGCCATGCGCCGGCCGACGGGAAAGCGGTTCCGAACGCGGGGCGGGGAGGGGAAGCGACAGCGAGGACCGAGGCGGGGTCGGTCCGAACGCGTGTCCTTGAAACCCGTCCCGACCCTACGGCTCGTATGGAGCGCACGCGACGCGACCTGTTGGCGCGGACCGGGGCGACGTTCGCGGCCGCGGGAGCGGCCGGCGTGGCCGGCTGCCTCGATTTCGCCGCCGGCGACGGTCCGCAGGGGGAGGAGGGAACCCCGGAGACGCTGTCCTGCGAAGACGGCGAGTTCGTCAGGCTCGCGCAGCCGTTCGAGGGCGAGGTCGCGGGGACCCTCGTCGAGGTCGGCGAGACGACGATCGAGCTGTCCTCGGAGGGGAACTCGGAGACGTACGGCCAGCCGATCAGGCTGGTGCTGCGGAACACGGGCGACGAGCCCGCGACCACGCTCGGGCGACACGCCTACTCGCTGCAGCGAGAGACCGCCGAGGGGTGGCTCGACGTGCGCGGATCGACGACGGGCGAGGCGGTCGAGCTCCCCCGGTCCGAGGAGTCGTTCGATTCCACCGGCGCGTACAGCTGGTCGATCGACCTCGAAGAGACGGCGATCGCGTCGAACTGGGGCGTGGTCGCCGGCGACAACCGAAACGTCTCGCTTCGGCTGACGGACCCCGAAAACGCGAGCGACACCCGAACGCTCGACGACGCGAACGGCTCGCTGGACTCGGGCGACGCCGCGGGCGGGACGCTGAACGGGACGGTCCCGGATGCGTTCGGTGCCGGCGTGACGACGCTGTCGGTCGCGTCGCCGGACGACGAGGCGGCGGCTGAGGTCCGAGTCGCCGCGGCCGTCGGCACGGTTAACGGCACCGTCACCGACGAGGCGACGGGCGCGACGCTCGCGGACGTCGACGTCGTCGTCCGGAACGGCACCGAGGTCGTCGGAGAGACGGCGACCGACGCCCGCGGAGCGTACGCGGTCGACGTGCCGGCGGCGGACCGGAACGTCACGGCGAGCAACGCGACGTACGCGCCGGCGACCACGACCGTCGGTCTGAACGGGTCCGGGG
>NZ_CVRT01000057.1 GCF_001261915.1 Halorubrum sp. SD626R | reverse complement strand
AGGCGGTCGACATCGTCGCGCCCGACCTGCCGAAGGTCGGCGGGATGCGCGAGACCCGCAAGATCGCCGACGTGGCGAACCAGTACTACGTCCCGGTCGCGATGCACAACGTCGCCTCCCCGATCGCGACGATGGCGGCGGCGCACGTCGGCACCTCGATACCGAACTCGCTCGCGATCGAGTACCACTCCTACGAGCTCGGCTGGTGGGAGGACCTCGTCGAGGAGGACGTCATCAAGGACGGCTACATCGAGGTCCCGGAGAAACCCGGGATCGGCCTCACGCTCGACATGGACGCCGTCGAGGCGCATATGGTCGAGGGCGAGACGTTGTTTGACCCGGCGTAGCCGGGTCAGGCTCGGCCGACGAAGTCGGCCGGTGTTCGACGAAGCCTAGCTTCGTCGAGGCGTAGTTTCGTCGGGTGCGATGGACGAATCGCCCGCGTGACGAGAACGGGTCTCGTGGCGGACTTGTCTGTCGGCGTCGATATTCTCCAGACCTGATATTCTTCCCGACGCCCCGCACCCGTCGCGGGACCCGGCACTCGGAACGCGCCGCTACTCCACCGTCCCCGACGCCAAGCGCGACGATCCGAGCGCAACCAGCAATATAATCCGGTATACAACGCGTTCACAATTTATTTAGAAAAATTGTTATATTTTCCCGTTGACGGGTATCGGTATGTCCGCGGGAACACAGCTCAGGGGACGGGTCGTCGACGGGGACGAGGAGCCGCTGTCGGGACGCATCATCGTTGGAGAGCGACGGGGGACGGACGAGCCGGTCGGCCACTGGACCACCGACGGCGACGGGGCGTTCGTGATCGAGTCGGACGGGGTCGTCGACGGGGGAGCGCTCGACGCCGACGAGGTGACGTTCACCGTGCGGAACCCGATGCGCGGCGGCGCCGAGGAGCGCGTCCGGCGGCGGGAGCGGGTCGACCGCGGGGACGGCGCCGGCCTCCGGCTCGTCGTCGCTGCCCCGTCGGTCGCGATGCACGGCGGTATCGAGCACCGGGGAATGAACGAGGCGGCGTGCACCGAAATGGGTCCGATCAGGAGCCACCGCTTCTACACCCAGTTCCCCCGGCTCGACGTGTACGAGCGCGACGAGGCGCTGTTGCGGACGCTCGGCGGCGCGGGCGACGACGGGACGGACGCGCCGATGATGGAGCCCGCGGACGACCCGGTCGGCGACGCCGAGACGCCGGCGGCGTACGGGATCTTCGCCCAGTTCGTCGACCACGACATCACCTTCGACCCGACCTCCGACATCGACCGGCGGAACGACCCCGCGGCGCTCCGGAACTTCCGGACCCCCGCGCTCGACCTCGACTCCGTCTACCGCCACGGGAGCGAGACGGCGCCGTACCTCTACGACCACGAGGGCGACGAGGCCCACCTGATCACCGGGGAGGCGGAGGGGATCGGCGACCGCGCCGACGGGCTGCCCGGCACCGACCTCCAGCGGAACGGGCAGGGGCGGGCGCTGATCGGCGACCCCCGAAACGACGAGAACGTCGTCGTCTCCCAGCTCCAACTCGCGTTCGTGAACTTCCACAACCGGGTCGTCGACCACCTCCGCGGCCCCGGCGCGTCGCTGATCGAGGACGACGAGGGCGTGCTGGAGGCCGCACAGCGGCTCGTCAGGTGGCACTACCAGTGGCTCGTGCGCCACGATCTGCTCCCGCGGATCTGCGACCGATACGTGCTCGACGACGTCGAGCGGAACGGCCGGGAGTTCTTCCTCCCGGAGGGGTCCGACCCCGCCATCGCGGTCGAGTTCGCGGGGGCCGCCTACCGGTTCGGCCACAGCATGATCCGCCACGAGTACGACGTGAACGAGGCGTCCGGGAACGTCCCGCTGTTCCCCTCCGGCATGGGCGACACGCCGACGCTCCGCGGTTTCGGTCCCGTCGAAAGCGACCTCGTCGTCGACTGGACGCGCCTGCTCGACACCGGGGACGGCGACTACCAGCACGCGCGCAAGATCGACCCGCTCCTCGCGCCGGCGCTGTTCGACCTCCCGATGCCCGGCGAGGACTCGCTCGCGCTGCGGAACCTGCTCCGCGGCGAGGCGCTCGGGCTCGCTTCCGGGCAGGACGTGGCGCGTCGGATGGGGATCGACCCGATCGGTAACCAGGAGTTCGGCGACGACTCGCCCATCGTCGAGGCGCTCCGGCGACGCGAGCGCGGCGCCGACCCCGACGCCCCCCTGTGGTACTACGTCCTCGACGAGGCGCGCTACCAGGCGGACGGCGAGCGGCTCGGCGCGGTCGGCAGCCGGATCGTCGCCGAGACGCTTATCGGGCTCATAGAGCTCGACGAGACCGCCTACCCGAACGCCGCGCCCGACGGCTGGGAGCCGTCGCTGCCGCGGCTCACGCCGACCGACGGGTACACGCTCGCGGACCTGACCGCGTTCGCCGACGAGGCGAACCCGGACGGGCTGGTGATCGAGTCCGTCGACCCCGGCGCCGCCTCCGCCGACGCCCCGACCGACGAGTCGGTGACCCTCCGGAACGACGCGGCCGAGCCGGCCGACCTCGACGGCTACGTCCTCGACCTGGGCGGCCAGCGCGACCCCCTCCCGGCGACGACGGTCGCGCCCGGCGCGACGCTCACGGTCCACGTCGGGAGCGGGAGCGACGGCGCGGGCGATATCTACCTGGACCGGGGGGCCGCCGCGCTCAACGACGAGGGCGACGTCGTGACGCTCCTCGCGCCCGACGGCGAGGCGAGCACGCGACGGGTGTACGCCTGAGGTCAGTCGCCGTCGACTAGCCCCTCGATCCCCACCGGGTCGAGTCCCCGCCGGTCCAGTTCGGCTTCGATCTCGCGGAGGCGGGGCGCGATCTCGTCCGGCTCGTGGCTGTCGGTCCCGACCGTCACCCGGACGCCGGCGTCGACGAGGCGGTCGAGGAACGCCGGGGCGGGGTGGAACTCCCCGTAGTCGTCGAGCAGCCGACCGGCGTTGATCTCGGGGACGGTCCGCGACTCGCGGAGGGCGTCGGCGACCGCGCCGTAGTGGTCCTCGGTCCCGAACCCGCGGAGGTGCGGGTTGCGCTCGATCAGGTCCGGGTGCGCGGCGACCGCGAACAGCTCCGAGTCGATCAGCGCCACCAGCTTCTCGAAGTACCGGTCGACGAGAGCGCGCAGCTCGTCGTCCGGCTTGTCGGCGAAGTGCGAGCGCGCGTGGACGTTCGCGCCGTCGAGCTCGTGGACGCTGCCGACCGCGTAGTCGAAGCCGGCCTCGTCGAGGAAGTCGGCGATCACCGCCTCGTGATTGGGGTCGTAGTCCATCTCCACGGCGTCGAACACGTCGACCTCGGTCTCCGCGCGGACCTCCTCGATCGCCGTCCGGCGCCGCTCGTACGTCAGGTCGAGGTTGAACCCGAGCGCGCGCCGGTACCGCCTCGCGCCGGCCTCGGGCGAGACGTTGCAGTGATCGGCGAACCCGATCCCGTCGAGGCCCGCGTCGGCCGCGGCCTCGACCATCCACCGCAGGAACGCCCCGTCCGAGTAGTTCGTGTGAGCGTGGAGGTCGTACACGCGGGTCCGTACGTCGCGCGCGGACTCGTAGCTTCGGGTCGCCGTCGCCGCTCGGACGCGGGCCGTTCCCGTCGCTCGCCTGCGGTCAGTACCCCGTCCCGAGCGCCCGGTTCGCGACGAGCACGGCGAACGTGACGCCGAACAGGGCCGCCAGGATCGCGAAGGAGACGCCCCACCCGAAGAGGTCGGCCGCGAGCCCGACGCCGAACGAGCCCGTGGAGCCGATCACGGTGTAGACGGTCCGGACGAGCCCGAACCCGGCGCCGCGCTCCGCGTCGCTCAGCGCGTCCATGAACCGCGGGTCGATCGCCGAGAAGAAGCTCGCGCCGGAGCCGGCCAACAACACGCCGACCGCGACGCCGGCGAGCCCGGGACCGAGGACGAACGCGGCGGTGCCGACCGCGCCCGCGAGCATCGCCCCGCCGATGGCCGTGTCGCGGCCCGCCAAGTCGGAGAGCCGCCCGAGCCCCACCTGCGCGACGGCGCGCACGACGAAGAACGCCGAGAACACCCCGGCCGCGAACGACGGCGAGTAGTCGCGGAACTCGACCAGGAACGTCGGGAGGAAGGACATCACGCCCTGGACGACGTAGGTGCCGGTCATCGCGACGAACAGCGGGAGGAGGACGCTCGGCCGCGAGAGGAGCTCGACGAGCGGCGCGAGCGCGAACCGCTCCCGCATCGGCTGGTCCGGGCGCCGCGGCTCGGTCGGCCGGACGCGCCACGCGAACAGCAGGAACACCGGCGCGCCGACCAGCGCGGCCAGCGCGACCGCGGGCCGCCAGCCGTACCGGACCCCCACCCACGCCGCGGCGACGGGCGCGACGAGCCCGGCGAGGGGGCCGCCGACCGAGTGGAGCCCGATCGCGGTCCCGAGGTCGTCGAAGGTCCGCGAGAGCAGCGTCGTCGCCACCGCGTAGTGGAGCCCGGCGACGAGCCCGAGGAGCACCGCCGCCAGCACGAACAGGGGGAAGACCGGAGCGAACGCGAGCACGACGCTCATCGCCGCGGTGCCGCCGACGGCGACGAGGATCACGAGCCGCTCGCCGTACCGGTCCGCGAGCACGCCGCTCGGGAACTGGGCGGCGCCGTACGCCAGCCACATCCCGGAGAGCGCGACCCCGATGGCGGTGTTCGACACCGCGAAGTCGTCGACGATCAGCGGGACGACGGGGCTGATCGCCAGCCTGGCGAAGTACGTCACCAGGAACGCGAGCATACACAGCGACAGCACCGTGTGGCGGTACCCCCAGCTCATCCGACGCTCATTGGCGAGTCGTCGGGGCGGTCGGCGCTCAACGCTTTCGGTTCGGGACGCGGCGGCCGGCTCCGGCCTCGGTCTCGCGCGCCCTCGCCCGCCCCCGGCGCCTTCGCGATTCACCCGACGGCGTCCGGGTCGACCCGGCTCCCGACCCACAGCAACGTCGCGACGAGCCCCGCGGCCGACAGCGGGAGGAACCATCCTAGCACCGCGAGCAGTCCCGCCGAGGCCTGGACCCCGATCGCGAGCAGGAGCGTCGGGCCGCAGCAGGCGAACCCCGAGAGGATCCCGGGCACCCCGGCGGCGGCGCCCGCCCCGGCCCCGAGCCGGCAGGCCGCGGGGCCGCGCCGCGCGACCACGGACACCGCGAGGGTCGCGCCGACGAGCGCGGCGAGACCGAGCCCGATGGCGGCGTTGACCGGCGCGAACAGATATTCGACGGGCCCGACCGTCACCAGCGCGACGGGCTCGTACTGGAAGGGGCCGACCCGCCGCGTCAGGAGCGCGAGCGGGTCGCTCGCGACGGCCACCTCGACGACGGGCCCCGGACCGGTCGCGCTTCCCCTCGCGGGGCCACGGAGCCCGAGGTGCCCGACGCCGACGCCGTACGCGAGGGCGTACGCGACCGCGACGACCCCCGCCGTGACCCGGCCGTCGCGCCGGCCGAGCGCCGCGCGGACGGCGAACCCGGTCCGGCGGAGGAGTCCGACCGCCCGCGCCGCCGGCGAGTCCGTCGGCCCGGCGGTCTCAGCGGCCATCCCCCGCCCCCGTGTGCTCGCCGACGAACGCGGTGTCGGGGTAGAAGCCGGCCCACGCGAACCACATCGCGTCGAGCGCGAGCACCGGCTCCAGCGGGAGGTCGGCCGCCGCGAACCCGCCGCCCTCCGAGTCGACTCGGTACGCGTCGCCGTCCGGCTCGACCGTCAGACCGTCGGGATTACGATAGACGTACCCCGTAAAAAGTCCCGGATCCGCGACGGCGACGACGCGCTCCTCGCCGCCGTCGCCGTCGGCGACGCTCCCGGTCAGGACCCGGTCCGCGAGCAGCGTCGCCTTGTCGAACGCGACTGCACCCGCCTCGGTCCGAGCCCCGATGACGACCGACTTCGGGTGGCCCTCGTCGGGCGACGAGAGCGGCGGGAACAGCGTCGCTTCCTTCGCGTAGTAGCCGCCGAGCGGGGCGTAGCTCCCGTACGGGTCGCTCTCGTAGCGCCGGACGTACCCGGTCTCGTCGGTCATGACGAGCGACTCCGGGTGGCGCTCCGCCCACGCGTTCGCCGTCGTCCACACGACCCGGAACTCGTCGAGCGTCCCCCCGGCCATCGGCCCGTCGATCCCCGTGGCGAGCATCTGCGGCCACCAACTGTCAGTGGCCCGGTCGTACATGATCAGGTTCGAGTTGACGAGCCGCCCCGACACGCCGAACGTCGTATCGCCGCGGCGGAACCCTTGGGCCGTGCCGGTGAGCGGGCAGTAGGTGACCGCGACCGACTCGCCGCCGATCTCGTCGTTGACGATCTCGTGACGGGAGAGTACGTGTCGCGGGTACGCCTTCGCCTCCCCGTCGCGCGCGACGCCGAACACCGGGATCCCCTCGGCGTAGTTCACCTCCCCGATCGGCCGGAACGAGGGCTCGTCGATCGACGGGATCCCGTCCTTGCCGACCCCGCCGCTGAGCGCCTCCGAGCGCAGTTCGTCGGCCTCGTACGCGAGGTGGTAGTCGGCCTCGACGGTCGGTGGGCGGCCGCCGGCGTCCGACCCGTCGACGCGTTCGCCGTCGCTGTCGCGTTCGCTATCGCCGCCGCTTCCGTCTCCGTTCCCGCCCGCGCCGTCGCCCGCTCCGTCCCCGTCGCTCACCTCGCCGCCGAACGAGTCGCGGACGACGCCGCCGAGACAGCCGGCGACCCCGGCGCCGCCGACCGCCGCGAGACCGGCCAGCGCGGACCGACGAGAGCGTTTCATACGCCACGCTCCGGGCTCGACGGTATAAAGATCGAAGCGCGGGTGTGATCGTCACACACAGCCGGACCGGCTCAGTCGGTCGCGTCGCCCGAGGGGTCCGAGGGGCCGGACCCGCCCTCCGAACGCTCGCGCAGCCGCGCTGCGATGGCGTCGCCCGCGGTCCGCGGGTCCGGGTCCGCGACGGTCACCGCGTCGCCGACGGCGACGCGCCCCGGCTCGACGACGTCACAGCAGAGCCCGCCGCGGTTCCGGAGCGCCGACGCGAGCCCGGCCTCGCCCGCTAGCTCCTCCACGCGGGCGCAGGGCGGCCGGCGTCGGGTCGGGCGCAGGCGCGCGTCGCCGACCGCGACGGTCGCCTCCAGCAGGTCGTCCGCTTCCGGGCCGAACCCCTCGACGACGACGTTCCGGCGGTGGCGACCGTCGGAGACGTCGATTCCGGTCTCCGCGCGGACCGCGTCGAGCGCCTCGGCGGCGACGAGCGTGACGGCGCAGCCGTCAAGCTCGAAGTGCCCGTCGCCGCTGCGGTAGCGGTCGCCCTCGACGCCGTCCGGCCGGATCGAGACCGCCTCCCGGAGCTCTGGCGACGCGCCGGCCTCGGGCGCCGTGACGAGGCTTCGGACGACGCCGCTCGCGCCGCCCTCACCGCTCGCGCCGCCTTCCCCGCTCACGGCGTCCCTCCGAGAAGGTCCGGATCGCCCGGTTTCAGCCACTCGCGGTGCGCGTAGTAGACGGCGCCGACCGGGGGCGCGACCAGCGAGGCCAGCACGTACAGCCATTTGAAAAGCCCGAAATCGGCGACGCCGCGCTCATCCAGCGACAGCGCGTCGAGGAGCACCGCGGCGGTCGCGAGCGGGGCGAGGAGGTAGCCGTGGGCGAAGGCGACGGCGGCGCCGACCGGGGTGCCGGCGGAGAGGAGCGCCCAGTCGAGCGCGTAGAGGACGGTCCACCCGCCGGCGGCGACGGCGAGGACGAGGAGCCACGGGCCGTCGAATCGGCGGTCGGACGGCTCGGCGGCCGACCCGTCGGGGTCGTCGTCGGGGGTCGCGGCGTGGGTGCTCATGGCTTCGCTGAGGGTCGGACGCTACTCAACGTTCGGGTCCGGCGGTCAGTCGACTGGACGGCGACGCGATCGACACGCCGACGCGGCGACGCTCGGCCGTCCTACTCGTCGAACGTGCCCGCGGAGAGGTACCGCTCGCCGCTGTCCCAGAACACGGTGACGACGAGGGGTTCGTCGCCCGCGTACGCACCCGACTCGCGGAGTTCGTCGGCGACCGCCTTCGCCGCGAGGTTCGAGGCGCCCGAGGACTGCCCCACGAGGATCCCCTCCTCGCGGGCGAGCCGGCGGCACTCGGCCTCGGCCTCGTCGATGCCGACGGTGTGTACCTCGTCGACGAGGTCGACGTCGAGGTTCGGCGCGACAAATCCCGGTCCCATCCCCTGGAACGCGTCGTTCCCGGGCTCGCCGCCGGAGAGGACGGCGTTGTCACTGGGCTCGACCGCGTCGATCCGCACGTCGGGAAATTCCTCGCGGAGGCGCCGACCGATCCCGGAGAGGGTGCCGCCGGTCCCGACGCCGGCGACGAGCGCGTCGACGGTCCGGTCGGCGACCTGCTCGACGACCTCGGGGCCGGTCGTCTCGTAGTGCGCCCGCGGGTTCGCGGGGTTCTCGAACTGGCGGAGCTGGACCATCCCCGCCTCGGTCTCGAGCTCGTCGGCGCGCTCCTTGGCCGCGGAGATATCTCCGTCGACGATTTCGAGGTCGGCGCCGTACGCGCGCATGATCCGGCGGCGCTCCATCGACTTCCCGTCCGGCATCACGAGCGTCACGTCGTACCCCTTCACGGCGCCGACCATCGCCAGCCCGATGCCGGTGTTGCCCGAGGTGGGCTCGACGATTCCGTCGCCGGGCTCCAGTTCGCCCGACTCCTCGGCCGCCTCGACCATGTACCGCGCCGGCCGGTCCTTGGCGGAGCCGCCGGGGTTGCGCGACTCGACCTTCGCGGCCACCGTCGTCGCCGGCGGGGAGTCGACCCGTACCAGCGGCGAGCCGAGCCCCTCCAGCACGTCGTCGTCCATTGCGCGAACGAACGGGACCGAGGCTCAAATGCCCGACGGACCGCGGCAAGACGCGCGCCCCGCGGAGCCCCGTCCCTCGCGACGCCGCTTCCGCGCCGTTCCCGCCCGCGCCGTTCCCGCGCGTCCACGTCGCGGTTGCCACCGACGCGCGGTTTACAAGCATCCCCGGCGTATTCGAGGGTATGACGCTCGAAACGCTCGCGCCCGACGGGGCCGACGGCGACGCGGTCGACGACGAGGTCCTGGCGGCGCTCGGGGCCGGCGACTACCGGTACAAGGTGTGGGGCGGCGACTGGTGCGGCGACTGTCAGCGCCAGCTCCCGGCGTTCGCGGCCGCGCTCGACGCGGCCGGGGTTCCCGGAGATCGGATCGAGGACTTCCCGGTCACGAAGGGACCGAACGGGAAGGAGGGCGAAGGGGTCGACGAGTACGGCATCGAGCTGATCCCGACCGTCGTCGTCGAGGGCGCCGACGGCGAGGAGCTCGCCCGCTTCGTCGAGGAGGCGGACGCCTCGATCGCCGAGTTCCTCGCGCGGGAGCTCGCCGAGGTCGGGGCGAGCGCCTGAGTCGGGGCGGTGTTTCGCTCCGCTTACGAGTCCAGCTCCGCGACGATCCGCTCGCGAACGTCTCCCGCGTCCACGGGCGCCCACGCCTCGATATCGTAGGTCACGTCGGCGAGGACCTCCAGCCGATCGGCGTCGCCGACGTTGATCGCCGCGACCGCGTCCTCTGAGAGGCGCGCGAGGACCGCCCCCGAGAGCGCCTCGCGGTCCACGCCGCGCTCGGGCACGTCGAGGATGTGCGGGAGGTCCGACGCGCCCTCGGGCAGCGACGGGAACGCGGCGGGACCCACCGCGAGGGCGACCTCGTCGGCGTCGTCGCCGCCGTCCGGGTCGGCGACGGCGGTCGACCCGCCGCCGGCCTCGTCGATCGCCTCCGGCGGGGCGGGCACCAGCGCGTACTCCGCGACGGCGACGTCGATCGCGGCCGCGATGGCGTCGTCGTCGACCTCGGTCCGTCGCTTGAACGCGAGCTCCGAGAGCGCGCGCGCGAGTTCCGCGCGGGTGAGCCAGCCGAACAGGTCGACGACGCCCGCGAGGTCGTCGCGCGCGGCCACGCTCGGCGCGTCGGCGGCGGAGTTCGCCGCGGAACCGCCCGGTTCGCCTCCCTCCGTCATCGGTCAGTCCTCCCCGGGGGCGGGGTCGGAGGGCGGGTCCGCCGGCGGCCGGTGGCCGTTCCCGCGGACGTCGGCGTCGCCGATCACCGCACCGGCCGCGTCGTCGGTCGTCTCCGCCAGGTCCGCCCGGGCCGCCGCCGCGACCTCGGCGGGCGTGACCGGCGCGTCGCGCCACGCCGGGAGGCGGGTGTCGGGCCCCGGTTCCCCGAGGGCGTCGGCGTACGTCGCGACCTGCGAGCGCTCGTCGTCGCGGTCGTAGTCGAGCCCGTTGAACGCGGCGTCGGTCTCGTAGCCGTCGATCAGCCGCTCGGCCGCCTCCCGGTAGCGGTCGGCGATCCCGTCGTAGTCGACGGCGACGCCGCCGTCCTCGACCGCGCGGAGGGTCGCCTCGCCGACGGCCCGGCTCATGTCGGCGAGGCCGGTCGGCCCGTCGACGGAGCGGTGGTCGTGCTCGTAGCGACCGAGATCGACCTGCGCGCTCCCCGCGAAGCCGGCGTGCGCGAACGCCTCGCCGAGCGTGCCGACCTCAAGCCCCCACCCGCGCTGGACGCGAAGCTTCGAGACGAGCTCCGTCGTCGCCGCGAACTCCCCGGCGAGCGCGTACCGGAAGGCGTCGAGGTACTCGATCACGCCCGCCTCGCGGCGCTTGGTGGCGTCAGCGAGCGCGCGGACGAGCGGCCGGAAGAACAGCCGGAACAGCCGGCCGTACAGCGCGCCGTCCTCGACGCGGGCGTAGTACCCCTTCGAGAACGCGTGGCCGTTCGCGACCGGGAACAGCAGGCGGTCGACGAACGCCGGCGAGTACGTCTTCGTGTCGGCGTCGTGGACGACGACGTACTCCTCCTCCAGCGCGCGGCCGAGGCCGAGCCACACGTCGCGGCCCTTCCCGCGGTCGCCGTCGAGGCCGCGGTCGGCGAGCAGTTCCGAGAGCCGGGGGCCGCCGCACCAGAGCGTCTCCACGTCGAGGTCGAAGCCGGCCAGCCACCGGGCGAAGGGACCGACCCGCTCCGCCGAGGCTCGGAGGGGGACGATCACGCGGGCGGGGTCGACCGTCTCCAGCGCCGAGAGGACGCGCTCGGCCGCGAGCGTGCCGTACTCGCGCTCCGTCATCGGCACCACGACCGCCGCCCGGCCGGCGGGGGCGGCCGGCCGGTGGTCGGTCAACGCGTGCAGCGTCGTCACGCGCTCTTGGACGTACTCCATTATCACCGTACACGGGCGGGACGACCTAAATAGGTGCGATACCCGTGGTCCGTGCCGACAGGGGGCGGCGGGCGCGATCCGCACACGGGCTCTTGCCGCCGTCCGCCGACGCTCACGCCGCCGGCTCCGCGCCCGCCGCGCCGCCCGGGACGCGACCCGCGCGCTCCAGGACGGCGTAGGCGACGACGACCGCCCCGAGCCCCCCGGCGAGCGAGAGGAAGACAGTGTCGTAGGCGACGCCCGCCTCGATCGCCTCCCCGACGGCCCACGAGCCGGCCGCCTGCGTCGACATCATCCCGGCGGAGTAGACGGCGTACGCCGACGCGCGGGACTCGTCCGGCAGCGACGCGAGCAGGTAGGTGTCCATCGCGGGGAACAGCATGTGAATCGCGAAGCCGACGGCGACGCTGGCGGCGACGACGGCGGCGATCCCCCCGGAGACGACGACGAGGACGACGCCCCCGACGAACGCGGAGACGATCCCGAGCAGGTACGGCACGTGCGGGAGTCGGTCGGCGAGGTAGCCCGAGACGAGGAAGGCGGGGACGCCCGCGGCGAAGATCACCGTCAGGAGGTTCCGCGCGGTCGCCGGCGCGAGCTCCTTGTCGACCATGTACAGCTCGTAGAAGTTGAACAGGCCCTGCCAGACGAACCCGGTGAGCCCCATCAGGACGACGGCCGTCAGGATGAGCTTCCACTCGGAGCGCGCGCCCCCGAGGAAGTCGGTGTCGCCCGCGCCGGCGTCGGGGAGGTCCGTCCGCGAGGCGAGGGCGACGAAGGCGACCGTCGTCGCGGCCGCGGCGACCGCGAGCCCGTAGAAGGCGAGCCGCCAGTCGTACCAGAGCGCGACCGTGACGACCGGCGCGGCGGCGACCGCGGCGAGCTGGCTCGCGGTCCCGTGGACCCCCATCGCGCGCCCGACCCGCTCCGGGAACAGCTCGGAGACGAACGGGTTCGCGGCGACGAAGTAGACGCCGGACGCCAGGCCGATCGCGAACGCGGCGGCCATCAGCGTCGGCACGCCGGGCGCGAGCGCGACGCCGAGCGCGCCGAGCGTCAGCACCGCCCCCGAGGTCACGATGACCAGGCGCCGAGAGAACCGAGTGAGCGCCCACCCGGCCGGGAGCCGCGGGGCCGCGGAGCCGAGCCACGCGAGCGTGACGATGAGCCCCGCGGTCCCCTCGCCGATCGCGAACTCGGCGATGAACTCGCCCACGAGCGGCGCGAACACGACGCGCGCGAAGTTGACGAGGAAGACGAAGGCACACAGCGAGCCGAACAGCCGAGTCCGTGACACGGGCGGTCTTCACGACGCCCGGAGACAAGCGTTGCGAAAGCGAGGCGCGCCGGGGAGGCGGGTGCGTCGGACCGCCGAACCGCGCACGTCGAACCGCGGGGCGGGGCTCCCCCCTCTCGTCCGACTCGCGTCGTACGAGGTTTTTATACCCACACGCGTTCAAGCCGGACACATGAAATCGACGCGAAAGGGGCTCCGCGACGGCGACCTGTTTAAAGACACCTACGAGCGCCTGAACTGCGCCGACTGCGAGCAGGTGCTGAAAAAGCAGAACGACCCCGACGAGGTGTTCTCGGTCCGGGTGTGCCCCGAGTGCGAGGCGACCTACAAGGAGCTTCGTTAGGCCGACGCGCCGGCGTCGCCGGCTCCCGACGAGCTTCGCCTCGGTCCCGACGCGTCCCCGCCCGTCCTCCCCCGACTCGTTTTCCCCCTCCTCGCTCGCGTCCGCGGAGCGGCGCGCTCACTCGAAGACGGCGTCGAACGCCGACGCGCCGAGCGGGTCAAAGGTGCCGGCGGCGACGTTCTCGCGGACGTGATCGAGGTCGCTCGCGCCCACGAGCGAGGCGGTGACGCCCGGCGCGCTCCGGGCGAAGTTGAGCGCGCGCTGGGCGGGCGTCTCCCCCGCGAGCGTCGCGTCGATGTCGGCGGGGATCGCGCCCTCGCGCGCCAGTTCGCCCTGGCCGATGCTCGCGCTCGTCACCGCGGAGAGCCCGGCCTCGTGGGCGAATTCGAGGGCCGAGATCGGGTCGGCGCCGGCGTCCGGCGGGCGGTGGTTCCGCCGCGTGAACGCGTCCGCCATCGCCACGTTGAACGGGAGCTGTATCGCCTCGAACCCGTGGTCGTCGCCCCGGCCGACCGCCTCGCCGGCGGCCTCGGCCCGCGCGAGGACCTCGGCGAGCGAGAGGTACCGGTCGTCGCCCTCGGGCACGCGGAAGGCGTCCCACGTCGCGACGCCGTACGCCCCGACGTCGCCGGCGACGCGTCGGCGCTCCAGCGCCTCGAAGGCGGCCTCCAGCCGGTCGTACACCGCCTCGCGGGAGCGGGCCGCGAGCTGGGTCTCCGGGTTGTGGACGTAGAAGCAGTCGACCGCGTCGAGCCCCAGTCGATCCAGGGAGCGGTCGAGCGACCACTCCAGGTAGTCGGGCGCGATCGCGTGAGCGCCGTTCGCGAGCTCGTCGGCGTCGACGATGCCGGCCCCGAGGAAGCGGTCGCGGACGTACGCCGCCGGGTCGGCGGGGCGCTCGCCGTCGAACGGGAGGAACCCGCCCTTCGTCGTCACCACGACCGCGTCGCGGTCGATCGGCGAGTCGCGGACCGCCTCGCCGACGACGCGCTCGGCCCGCCCGCAGCGGTAGTTGACCGCGGTGTCGACGTGGTTCACGCCGGAGCGGAGCGCGAGCCCGATCGCCTCGCGGTAGGCGTCGTCGACGGCGGCGGTCGGGTCGCCGAGGTAAGTCCCGATCCCGACGCTGGAGGCCACCCCGGGGCCGAACCGCCGGAAGTACGTGCGCCCGAAGGCGTCGCCGAACTCGTCGCGGTAGGCCCAGAGCGCGTCGCGGGTCGCCATGTTCGTCCGCCCGGTGGCGCCGCGGCGGGAAAAGTCGCGCGGCGACGGGCGGGTCGGGTGACGAGCGGGTCGAGTGACGACCGGGCCGGGTCTCGCCCCGCGTCGTGTCGGACGCCCGCACGACGCCGACGCAACGACTATACGTCGGCCGAGAGTCAGTTCTGACAATGGCCTCGCTCACCGACCACCTGTCCGATCTCGTCGAGGACGCGGACGCCGCCCTGCTGTTCTCGCCGACGAGCTCCTTCCACGACCGGTTCGAGGACGACGAGGCGGAGATCGTCGTCGTCGCCCCCGACAACGACGTCGACGCCGACGTGTTCGTCGAGCTCCCCCTCCCGTTCGACAACGTGAAAGACCGGATTCGGTTCGGGATCGAGGGCGCGATGGACGCCGACCTGGTGGCCGAGGGCGACGAGGTCGTCTGCATCGCGAGCGTCTTCGACGGGGGGTCGGACGCCGTGGTCCGCGTCACCGTCGACGAGACGGTCCACACCGGGATCTACGATCTGTTCGTCAACTCCCGCGCCGAGCCGAGCGTGATCCGCGACGTGTTCGAGGTCGCGATCGAGCTCGGACAGAAGGGGCAGAAGGGCAAGCCGGTGGGCGCGCTGTTCGTCGTCGGCGACGCGGGGAAGGTGATGAACAAGTCCCGGCCGCTGTCGTACAACCCCTTCGAGAAGTCGCACGTCCACGTCGGCGACCCCATCGTCAACGTGATGTTAAAGGAGTTCTCCCGGCTGGACGGCGCGTTCGTCGTCTCCGACTCCGGGAAGATCGTCTCCGCGTACCGCTACCTCGAACCGGGCGCGGAGGGCGTCGACATCCCGAAGGGGCTCGGCGCGCGCCACATGGCCGGCGGCGCGATCACCCGGGACACGAACGCGACCGCGATCGTGCTCTCGGAGTCGGACGGGCTGGTCCGAGCGTTCAAGGCGGGCGAGCTCGTCCTGGAGATCGATCCGGAGGAGTACTGATCGCCCATGTCCGCGGTACCGAACGCGCTCGGGGAGCTCGTCGCGGGGGTCCCCGAGCGGGCGTGGCTCGCGCTGTTCGTGCTCGTCTTCGGCCTGATCGCGGCGTACCTCGTCGGCGTGATCAACAGGCGGCTGCTGACCCGGGCGGGCGTGCCCGAGGCGATAGAGGGGACCGCCTTCGAGCGCACCGTCAGGGAGTTCGACACGTCGACCGTACGAATCTTAGCGCGGCTGTCCAGCTACTTCATCCTCGCCGTCGCCGTCATCGTCGCCCTGACCGTCGCCGAGGTCAACTACCTCGACCGGTTCTGGTCCTCGGTCGCCTCCTTCCTCCCCCGCCTCTTCGTCGCCGCGGTCGTCATGATCGTCGGCGTCGTCGTCGGCGACAAGGCGGAGCTGCTCGTCGCCGAACGGCTCCGCGGGATCAAGCTCCCCGAGCTCGGCGTGTTGCCGCCGCTCGTCAAGTACAGCGTCGCCTACGTCGCCGCGCTCGTCGCCCTCGGGCAGGTGGGCGTCCAGACGCTCGCCCTGATCGTGCTGCTCGCGGCGTACGCGTTCGCGGTCGTCCTCTTCGCCGCGCTCGCCACGAAGGACCTCGTCGCCAGCGCGGCCGCCGGGGTGTTCCTCCTCCTCCGGCAGCCCTACGGCGTCGGCGACGAGGTGAAGGTGGCCGGCGAGCGCGGCATCGTCCAGGAGGTCGACCTGTTCGTCACGCACATCGAGGCCGACGGGGAGGACCACGTGATCCCGAACCACTCGGTGTTCCGCGACGGGATCGTCCTGATCCGGGAGTGAGTCTGCGGGGGCGAGAGGGGGAGAAGCGGGCGGCCGCCGAGTTCATCGACCGTTCCCACTCCGTGGGAGTCCCTATCACGGTATAAGCCGTCCGGCGACGAAGGACCGACCATGAGCCGCGACGACGACGCCGACGCCGTCGCCTGCGAGGGGTGGAACGGGAGCGAGTGCGAGGGGACGGTCCACTGCCCGCCGCGGTGCCCCCGGTTCGTGGACGAGGCGGGCGCCCGGTGGACGGTCCGGCCGGCCGTCCGGGCGGACGCCGCAGCGCTCGCCGAGATGTACGAGGGGTTCGACGGCGACGACCGCGCGCAGGGGCTCCCGCCGGTGACGCGGGAGCGCCGGGCCGAGTGGATCGGGTCGACGCTGGCCGACGGCTGCAACGTCGTCGCCGAGTGCGACGGCGAGGTGCTCGGCCACGCGATGTACGCCCCGACCGACGCGGCCCGCCCGGAGCTCGCCGTCTTCGTCCACCCGACGGCCCAGGGCCGCGGCGTCGGGACCGAGCTCTGTCGACACGTGATCGCGAACGCCGCCGCCGCGGGCCGGGACGGGCTCGAACTCCACGTCGAGGCCGGGAACCACGTCGCCCGCCGCGTCTACCGAAACGTGGGGTTCGAGCTCGTCGAGCGCAGCTACGCCCTCCGGATGGCGCTCGACCTCGACGACCCGGTTGCGACCGCGGTCCGCTGGCCGCCGCTCGCGCGCGAGGGGCCCGCGGCGCCGGCCCCCGGCGAGTCGTCCGCAGCCGACCGGTCGCACGCGCCGGCCGACGACTGAGCGGTCCGAGCCGGGGTCCCGGCGCTCCCCGCCACCGACGCTTCTCGCCACCCCCGACTCCCCGCCACCGCAACCG
>NZ_CVRT01000056.1 GCF_001261915.1 Halorubrum sp. SD626R | reverse complement strand
GCGAACTTCCACTGGCACGACTGGGAGGTGCTCCACGTGTTCGTCGACCTCGACACGGACGAGCCGCAGCTGTACGTCGCCAGCTCGCACTCCCGCAGCGTGCCGAACAACGAGTTCCTCGATCCGAACCCCGACGCGGTCCCGCGGATACTCACCGAACTCGGGTCGCACTCCAGCACCCTCTCGGTCAACGAGAACCCCGACCAGTTTCAACGCGTCGGCGAGGGGGGGCTGCTCGCGGACATCACGAACACGACGATCGACACCGTCGAGGACCTCCTCGGGATCCCCATCGCGTACGGGCTCCCACGCGACGAGGAGATGCGGCTCCCGTTCGTCGTCCCCGAGTACGAGGGTGCGCCGATCTACGAGCATCCGGACCTCCCCTCGGTCACCGCCGAGTCGCTTGTCGACGGCGCGCTCACGATCCGGTCGCTCGACGCGCTGCGGTCGCCCCCGACCGACCTCCCGCTCCGAGAGACGGGGATCGCCTTCCGGCACGCCGACCGCGAGGACCCGGTCGCGGACGAGACCGCCGAGGAGGTGATCGGATACGACCTCGTCGAGACCGCCGAACTGGAGGACATCTCGGCGTTCACCGGCCCGCAGCTGAGCTTCGAGTTCGCGGTGCCACAGGCCGTCGAGGACGCCGTCGCCGGCCACATCACGACCACGGGCGTCCCGTGGGAGCAGCCCCGCTACGGGAACCCTGCGGTCGACATCACCGCCGGGAACCACCGGTCGGAACTCGCGGCGCGGTACGACGCCATCGCGGCCGACGAGTCGGTCGGGGGCGAGGCGGCCGGCGCGCTCGACGCGGTCGTCGCCCGGGTGACGCGGGCGACCGAGACCGACGAGGCCCCGGACGGTGAGGGGCTGACGACGACCGAGGCGGTCACCGAGTCGTTCGTGCTGATCGAGAGCGACCCCGAGGCGGTCCCCACGTTCGCCGGCGGGATCGCGGTCGCGAACGGGGTCCCGGAGGGCGACCACCGACTCACCGTCAACGGCGCGGGGCAGGCCCCCCACAGCGAGGAGCTGACGGTCTCCGCGGACGAGTCCGTGACGACCGCGGGCGTCGACGGCGAGGTCCCGCTCGTCGCCCGCGAGAACGCGCGGAAGGTGGAGCTCGACGACGCGGAGAGCGACGTGGACCTGACTCGGTCCGCGGTCGAGGACGACTTCGCCGGGCGGATCTACGACTCCGCGATAGACGGGAGCGACGCGGTCTACGTCCACGCCGGCGGCGCGTACACGACCGAGGTCCGCGACGCCGACGACGAGATCGGGGCGTACCGTGTCAATCCGGACCCGTCGGGGACGGGGAGCGACGACTCGGACGACGGGGGCGACTCGGACGAGGGGGACGACAGCGAGGGGCGCCCCCCGATCCGGATCGAGCGCCCGGAGACCGGGGCGGCCCCGCTTGCCGCCTACGTCGCCGACGTGGCGGAGGAGACGCGCGCCGCGGTCGCGGCCGCGGCGGCGGAGAGCGACGACGGCGACGGCGATGACGACGACTCCGGCGGCAGTGGGAGTCCCGGCGGCGGGAGCGGCGGCTCCGGCGGCGGCCCCTCGAACGCGGTGAACGGGCTCGAACGCGCCCTCGCCGCCGCGGTCGACCAAGCGAGGCGGGCCGAGGAGCGCGCCCGCGAGGGCGACGCCGAGGGCACGGAGCGTCAGTTGGCGAACGTCCTCGACCGCATCACCCGGATCGAGGAGCGACTCGCCGCGGCGCGCGAGGGGCTCCCGCCGGGGCTCGCGAACGCGACCGGAAAGCGCGTCGAGCAGGCGACGCGGCGCGTCGAGCAGGCGCGGAACGCCGAGAAGCTGTAGGCGGACGGGCGGCCTCCGCCCGCGGCGCGTCCCCATCTCCGGCCTCGCGAAGGGACGTGTCACGCCGCACCAGTGGATGGAAAGCTATACGACGCCGACCCGACCACGAGTATATAAGCAGATGTCTCAGGAGGGTTACGACCACACCGCGGTCGAGAATCGGTGGCAGGAGGCGTGGGACGACGCCTCGGTGTATCACACGCCGGACGAGGCCGACGACCCGACGTACGTCCTCGGGATGTACCCGTACCCGTCGGGGAAGCTCCACATGGGTCACGTCCGCAACTACACCATCACGGACGCGTACGCCCGGTACCGCCGGATGCGCGGCGACGACGTGCTCCACCCGATGGGGTGGGACGCGTTCGGCCTCCCGGCAGAGAACGCGGCCAAGGAGCGCGACACCAACCCCCGCGACTGGACGTTCGACTGCATCGACACGATGAAGGGACAGATGAAGTCGATGGGGTTCGGCTACGACTGGGACCGCGAGATCACCACCTGTACGCCGGAGTACTACAAGTGGAACCAGTGGCTGTTCTCTCGCTTCGCCGACGCCGGGCTCGTGGAACGGCGCGAGGCCGAGGTGAACTGGTGTCCGTCCTGCGAGACCGTCCTCGCCGACGAGCAGGTCGAGGGCGACGCCGAGCTGTGCTGGCGCTGCGACACGCCCGTCGAGACCCGCGACCTCGACCAGTGGTTCCTGGAGATAACCGAGTACGCCGACGAGCTGTTGGAGGCCATCGACGACCTAGAGGGGTGGCCAAACTCGGTGCGCCAGATGCAGCGCAACTGGATCGGCCGGCAGTACGGTACCACCCTCGATTTCGAAGTCGACGGGCACGGCCCCGTCGAGGCGTTCACCACCCGCGTCGACACCGTCCACGGCGCGACGTTCTTCGCGCTCGCGCCGGACCACCCGATCAGCGAGGAGCTGGCCGCCGAGGACGACGCGATTCACCAGTTCGTCCGCCACGAGGCCGACCCCGACGGCGACGAGCCGAACGGCGTCGAGACCGGCCTGACCGCCACGAACCCCGTCACGGGCGAAGAGATCCCCGTCTTCGTCGCCGACTTCGTCCTCTCGGACGTGGGGACGGGCGCGCTGATGGCGGTGCCGGGTCACGACGAGCGCGACCACGCGTTCGCGGAGAAGATGGGCGTCGAGACCCGTCCCGTCGTCGCGCCGGAGCCCGACGGCTGGGACGGCGAGACGGTCCCGGACGCGCCCGACGTGAGCGACGAGGCGTTCACCGACGACGGCGTCCTGGTTAACTCCGGCGAGTACAGCGGCCTCGACAGCGAGACGGCCCGCGAGCGACTCACGGCGGAGATCGAGAGCGCCGCGGAGAGCACCCAGTACCAGCTGCGCGACTGGGGCATCTCCCGCCAGCGCTACTGGGGCACCCCGATCCCGGTCGTCCACTGCGACGACTGCGGCCCGGTGACGGTCCCGGACGAGGACCTGCCCGTCGAGCTGCCCGACTTTATCAACACGACCGGGAACCCGCTCGACGCCGCCGAGGGGTGGAAGGCGACGACCTGTCCGGAGTGCGGCGAGCCGGCCACCCGCGAGACCGACACGATGGACACGTTCGTCGACTCCTCGTGGTACTTCCTGCGCTACGTCTCGCCGGACCTGGACTCGGCCCCCTTCGACTTGGAGCGCGCGAACGACTGGATGCCGGTCGATCAGTACGTCGGCGGCATCGAGCACGCAGTGATGCACCTGCTGTACTCGCGCTTCTTCACGAAGGTGTTGGCCGACGAGGAGGACCTCGACCACCGCGAGCCGTTCACGAACCTGCTGGCGCAGGGGATGGTCCAGCTGGAGGGCGAGAAGATGTCCAAATCGAAGGGGAACGTCGTCTCCCCCCAGCGGATCGTCGACGAGTACGGCGCGGACACGGCCCGGCTGTTCATGATGCAGGCCGCCCAGCCCGAGCGGGACTTCGACTGGTCCGAGGAGGGCGTCCGGTCGACGCACCGGTTCCTGGCGCGGCTGACCGACCTCGTGGAGGAGCACGCCGCGGGCGGCAAGGCGGGCGACGGTGCGGGCGACGCGGACGCCGGGGGCGCCGCCGTCGAGAGCGACACGATCGACGACTACGTCGCCGACGAGGTCGACGCCGCCGTCGCCATCGCGGGCGACGAGTACGACGACCTGACGTTCAACGTTGCGCTCCGCGAGGCGCAGGACCTCGTTGGGACGCTGCGGAGCTACCGCGAGCACGCCGACCCGGACTCCGAGACCTACGAGCGCGGGCTCGACGTCGCCGTCCGCCTGCTCGCGCCGGTCGTCCCGCACCTCGCCGAGGAGCTGTGGGAGGCGCTGGGTCGCGACGGGTTCGTCGTCGAGGCCGACTGGCCGACCGCGACGGTCGACCGCGAGACGGTCGAGAAGCGCCGGCGGCTGGTGGCGAACACCCGCGAGGACGTGCGCGACATCGTCGACGTCGCCGGCATCGAGGACCCCGAGCGGATCGACGTCGTCGTCGCGCCCGACTGGAAGTACGACGCGCTGGCGATCGCGATCGACAGCGACGCGGACAACCTCATCTCGGAGCTGATGGCGGAGAGCCACATCCGCGAGCAGGGGGACGACGCCGCCTCTTACGGGCAGGATCTCCAGGCGAACCGCGAGGCCCTGCAGGCGACGCTGTCGGGCGACGACGAGTACGAGGCGCTCCGGGCGGCCGCGTGGCTGATCGAGCGCGAGTTCGACGCGCCGGTCCGCGTCGAGCGCGCCGCCGACGCCGACGACGACGTGGTCGGGAAGGCCGAGCCGGGTCGGCCCGCGATCGACATCGTCGAGTAGCGGTCGGGGTCGTCGCTCAGGTATCCCGACGGCCCGGAAGCGATTAGTCGACGGCGACATCCGAACCCGTATGGACGACCCATACGCTCCCGCCCGCGACGCTCTCGCCGGGGACGGGCTCGGCGACGCGGGTGACGGCGACGCGCGCGACGGCGACGCGCCCGCCGCCGCCGATTCCGACCCCGCCGTCCTCGCCGCCCGCCTCGACGACGCCGACCCGCTCTCGTCGTTCGCCGACCGGTACCGCGTGCCCGACGACCTCTTGTATATGGACGGCAACTCGCTCGGCCCCGCGAGCGACGCCGCGCTCGCGAGCCTCGACCGCGTCGTCGACGAGTGGCGCGAGCTGCTGATCTCGGGATGGACCGACGCCGACCCGCCGTGGTTCTCGGTCGGCGAGCGCCTCGGGGACGCGCTCGCATCCTTCGTCGGCGCCGACCCGAGCGAGGTCGTCGTCGGTAACTCGATCACCGTCAACATCCACACGCTCGTCGGCACCTTCCTCGACGAGCTGCTGGCGGGGAACGGGCCCGAGCGAGAGGAGTTCGAGCGCGCCGACGGGAACTGGAACGCCGAAACGGATCCCGCCGTCCTCGTCAACGAACTCGACTTCCCCTCCGACCACTACGCGATCCGGGCGCAGCTGCGTCAGCGCGGAATCGATCCCGACGAGAAGCTCCGGGTCGTTCCGAGCCGGGACGGGCGGACGATCGATCCCCGAGATATCGAGGCCGCGCTCGACGCCCACGACGACGTGGGGATCGTCTGGATGCCGACCGCGCTGTACCGGTCGGGACAGCTGTTCGATGTCGACCGGATCACTCGGGCCGCCCAGGAGGCGGGCGCGTACGCGGGCTTCGACGCGGCCCACTCCGCGGGTGCGGTCCCCCACGAGTTCGGGGACGCCGGCGTCGACTTCGCGGTGTGGTGCACCTACAAGTACCTCAACGCCGGTCCGGGCTCGATCGGCGCGCTGTTCGTCGCGGAGCGGCACCACGGGCTCAGGCCCGCCTTGGCGGGGTGGTGGGGCCACGAGAAGGCGACGCAGTTCGAGATGAACATGACGTACACGCCCGCCGACTCGGCCGGGGCGTGGCAGATCGGGACGCCGCCGCTACTCGCGGCCGCGCCGCTGGAGGGCTCGGTTGAACTCTTGCGGGAGGCCGGAATCGGGCGTCTCCGGGGGAAGTCGCTCGCCTTGACCGACTTCCTCATCGCGCTCGTCGACGACCGGCTTCCCGGGGTGTCAGTCGGGACCCCCCGTGACCACGCCGCCCGCGGCGGCCACGTCGCCCTCGAACACCCGGACGCGGAGCGACTGAGCGAGGCGCTCACCGACCGCGGCGTGGTCGTCGACTTCCGGCCGCCGAACGTGGTCCGCGTCTGTCCCGCAGCGCCGTACACCTCGTTCGCCGACGTGCTGGCGGTCGTCGACGAAATCGAGACGATCCTCGACAGCGGCGCGCACGAAGAGTACGAGACGAGCGAGGGCGGCGTGACGTAGCGGTCGCAACAGTTGAGCGTGGTGCGACGTAGCGGTCGCGACGGCCGAGGCGACGGGCGAAAAATCCGGCGATCGCGCGTCGATTTCGTCGCCTCGCGACCCGTTAGCGTCCGAGTTCGGGCACCGATATGCGCACTCTTATCAGCGTATTAATCCTATACACTGCTAAGAGAACCGATGGACGAGAATACACCCTCGAACACCGGCGACAGCTCGTTCGGTGTGGCCGGCGGGGAAGTTGACACCGTGTACGAGGCGATCTTCCGCGAGATCGACGACGCCGTGTTCTTAGTCGACGTCGGGCGGACCAGCGATGGATACGAGTTCACGTTTCAGGAGAACAACACCGCGCACCAAGATCAGACGGGATTCACCGAGGACACGATGCGAGGGCAGACGCCGCGGGAACTCCTCGGCGACGAGCAGGGCGCGACCGTCGCCGCGAACTACCGCCGCTGCGTCGAACGGGGCGACACGATCGAGTACGAGGAGCGGCTCACGTTCCCGGGTGGGACGAGCCACTGGCAGACGAAGCTGACGCCGATCACCGAAGACGGAACGATAACGCGGATCGTCGGCGTCGCTCGGGACATCACGGAACATAAGCAACAGGAGCGGGAGCATCAGCGCACGCACCGCCGGTTCCAGACCGTGTTGGAGACGATGTCGGCGGCGGTGTTTCTCAAGGACGCCGACGGTCGGTATCTCCTGATGAACCAGGCGTGCCGCGACCTGCTCGACGTAGACGAGGACCCCGTCGGGATGACCGACGGAGACCTCTTCCCGCAGGAGACAGCGGAAGGAGCCCGGGCGGACGATTTACGAGTCCTCGACGACGGCGAGCAGATCGAACTCGAGGAGACGGTCCCGACTCCCGCGGGGGAAAGCGTCCGACTCACTCGGAAGTCACCCGTGTACAACGACGATGGGGAGATCGTGGCCGTCTGCGGCGTCTCGACGGATATCACCGAACAGAAAGAGGGAGAACGAGCGCTTCAGCAGCTCAAAGACCGTCTCGAACTCGCGGTGGAGGGCGCCCAACTCGGCATCTGGGACTGGGACATGACCACCGACGAAGTCGAGTTCAACGAGCAGTGGGCGCGGATGCTCGGGCACTCCGTCGACGAGATCGAACCGCGCCTCGAGGAGTGGGAGCGTCGCGTCCATCCCGATGACCTCAGGGCGGTCGAAGATGCCCTCTCGGACCACATCTCCGGGGAGGCCAAGTACTACGATACGGAGCACCGGATGCAAACCGCGACGGGCGAGTGGAAGTGGATCCGCGACGTCGGGAAGGTCGTCGAGCGCGACGAGGACGGAGAGCCGGTGCGGGCGGTCGGCATCCACCTCGACATCGACGATCAGAAGCGGCGAGAGGAGGAGCTGGAACGCACGCGGGCGCTCATCGAGCGGACCCAGGAGAGCGCGTCGATCGGCTGGTGGGAGGTCGACCTGGTTGACGGGTCGCTCACGTGGAGTGACGAGGTACATCGCATCCACGGGGTCCCGGTGGACGAGTCGGTCGATCTGGAGGAGGCCATCGAGTTCTACCACCCGGACGACCGGGAGACCATCGGGACCGCGTTCGACCGTCTGATCGAGGACGGCGAGTCGTACGACCTCGAACTGCGGATCGCCACGGCGTCCGACCGGACCCGATGGGTCAGGGCGATCGGCGATCCGCAGTTCGACGACGCGGGGGACGTCGTCGGTGCGTTGGGGCTGTTCCAAGACATCACGGAGCGGAGGGAGTACGAGATCACCCTCGAGTCGACCCGCGAGGAGCTCCGGAAGATCATCGACCTCGTGCCGGACCTGGTGTTCGTGAAGAACCGCGACGGCGAGTACCTCTTGGCCAACGAGGCGACCGCGGAGGCGTACGGGAAGACGCCGGAGGAGGTCGAGGGGCGCTCGGAGGCCGACATCATCCCCGACGTCGAGGACTCGGCCGAGTTCCGGCAGGACGACTTGGACGTGATCGAGTCGGGCGAGCCGAGATCGATCGGGGAGGAGACGCTGACGACGGCGGACGGCGAGGCGCGCATCCTACAGACGACGAAGATCCCCTACAAGATGCCGGAGACCGGAGAAGACGCCGTCCTGGGATACGCCCGCGACGTGACCGACCTCAAGGAGTACGAGCGGACCCTCGAGCAGCAGCGGGACAGCCTCACCCTACTCAACCAGGTCGTTCGCCACGACATCCGGAACCAGCTGATGGTCGTCGAGTCGTATACCGAACTGCTCGAGGACTCGCTGCCCGACGACCAGAGCCGGACGTACGCGCGGACGGTCATCGAAGCGGCGAAGCAGGCGACAGAGATCACGGAGACGGCCAAGGACGTCACCGACGTGCTGCTACAGGTCGGTAACGACCGGACCCCGATGAGCCTCCGCGGCGAACTCTCCGGACAGATCGAGAAGGTTCGCACGGATCAGGACCGCGCGACGGTCTCAGTCGACGGCTCGATCCACGACGCGACGGTGTTGGCCGACGACCTGTTGGAGGCGGTGTTCCGGAACCTGCTGACGAACGCGGTCGTCCACAACAACGAGGACGTGGCTGAAATCGCGGTTTCGACGCGGGTTTCAGACGACGCGGTGCGCGTGTCGATCGCCGACAACGGCCCCGGTATCGAGGATAAACACAAAGAACAGATCTTCCAAGAAGGCGAGAAGGGCCTCGAGAGCGGCGGGACGGGGGTCGGGCTCTACCTCGTCAAGACGCTCGTCGACAGGTACGGGGGCGACGTCTGGGTCGAGGACAACGAGCCGACGGGCAGCGTGTTCGTCGTCGAACTGCCCCTCGCCGACTGAGGGGACGTGGGTCTCACCGCAGACGCGGGCAGCGCCATCCCGTCGGGGGCGACGCCGGCCTGTCACGGGCAGTGCTGACCTGTCGGCCACGCTAGCCTGTCACCCAGACCTCGCACAGCGACGGGCTTAATCGCTCGAACGCCCAACCCGAACTGATCACAGAATGGCGGCACCGTCGGGCATGGACGCGTTCGCGCACCTCGGGAGCGAGGTCCGTGAGGCGCTCTCCGAGCAGGGGTTTTCCACCCCGACCGAGCCCCAACGCGAGGCGATCCCGCCGCTCGCGGCCGGGAAGAACGCCCTCGTCCTCGCGCCGACGGGCACCGGGAAGACGGAGACCGCGATGCTCCCCGTCTTCGACGCGATCGTCGACGCCCGCGATTCGCCGGGTGACCAGCCCCGAGACGGCATTTCGGCCCTCTACATCACGCCGCTCCGCGCGCTCAACCGCGACATGATGGACCGATTGGAGTGGTGGGGCGACCGGCTCGACGTCGAGGTCGCGGTGCGCCACGGCGACACCACGCAGTACGAGCGGAGCAAGCAGGCCGACGATCCCCCGGACGTGCTCATCACGACGCCGGAGAGCCTGCAGGCCATTTTGACCGGCTCGAAGATGCGGCTTGCGCTCGAAGACGTCGCGCACGTCGTGATCGACGAGGTCCACGAGCTCGCCTCCGCGAAGCGCGGCGCGCAGCTCACGGTCGGGCTCGAACGCCTCCGGGGCGTCGCGGGGCCGTTCCAGCGGATCGGCCTGTCGGCGACGGTGGGGACCCCCGAGGAGGTCGGTCGCTTCCTCGTCGGAAGCGGCAAGCGCGACCCCGACCGCCCGGGGGATCGGGAGTTCGAGATCGTCGAGGTGGCGGCCGGAACGCGGACCGATGTCCGGGTACTTGATCCCGAGATCACCGACCGCGACGCGACGCTCGCCGGCGAGCTCGCGGTCGACGAGACGACCGCGAGCCACGTCCGGACGATACGGGGGATCGTCGCGAACCACGAGTCGACCCTGATCTTCGTCAACACGCGACAGACCGCTGAGGCGCTCGGCTCGCGGTTCAAGACGCTCGCGGAGCGGGAGGAGACGACGGGAGATATCGACGACCCCACCGAGATCGAGGTCCACCACGGCTCGCTCTCGAAGGACGTGCGGATCGACGTTGAGGACCGGTTCAAGGCGGGCGAACTCGACGGGCTCGTCTGCACCTCTTCGATGGAGCTCGGCATCGACGTGGGGCGCGTCGACCACGTGGTCCAGTACGGGAGCCCGCGCGAGGTCGCCCGCCTGCTCCAGCGCGTCGGGCGCGCGGGTCACCGCCGCGACCTCGTCTCCGAGGGCACCGTCGTGACGCAGGGCGGCGACGACACCCTCGAAGCGCTCGCGATCGCCCGGCGCGCCGGCGCCGAGCTCGTGGAGCCGGCCGCGATCCACCACGGCAGTCTCGACACCGTCGCGAACCAGATCGTCGGCGTCGTGATGGACGAGGGGGACGTGCACGCGCGCGAGGCGTACGAGGTCGTCACGAACGCGTATCCCTTCCGGGAGCTCGCCGAGGAGACGTTCCAGGAGGTCGTCCGGGAGCTCGACGGCAACCGCTTGCTGTGGCTCGACGAAGAATCCGACACGCTCGAAAAGTCGGGCGGGACGTGGCAGTACTTCTACGCGAACCTCTCGATGATCCCGGACGAGTCCACCTACGAGGTGTACGACATGTCCTCCAGACGCGGGATCGGCACCTTAGACGAGCGGTTCGTCGTCAACTTCGCCGGGCCGGGCGAGACGTTCATCCAGCGCGGCGAGATGTGGCGCATCACCGAGGTCGACGAGGAGGAGGAGCGCGTGAACGTCACGCCGATCGCCGACCCCGCGGGCGAGGTTCCCTCGTGGATCGGCCAGGAGATCCCGGTTCCGAAACCCGTCGCCGAGGAGGTCGGACGGATCCGCGCCGAGGCCGCCGAGGCGCTCGCGGCGGGGTCGACGCCCGAGGCGGTCGCGGCCGACCTCGCGGAGCGCTACCCGGCGGACGAGGGGACGATCGCGAGCGCGCTGCAGCCGGTCGTCGATCACGTCGACGCCGGCCACCCGGTGCCGACGGACCGCCGGATCGTGATCGAGGGGAGCGCCCGCACCGTCGCGGTCAACGCCGCCTTCGGCCACGAGGTGAACGAGACGCTCGCGCGCCTGCTCGCTGCGCTCGTGGGGCAGCGCGCCGGCTCGTCGGTCGGGATGGACGTGGACCCGTACCGGATCGAGTTCGAGGTCCCCCACGGCGTCGATCCCGGGACCTTCCGCGAGGTGCTGGAGACGACCGACCCCGACCGGCTGGAGGCGTACCTCGAGCTCGCCCTGAAGAAGTCGGACGCGCTCAAGTTCACGCTCGCGCAGGTCGCCGCGAAGTTCGGCGCCGTCAAGCGCTACCGCGAGGGGAAAGGTCGGTTCGGCGGCGACCGCCTGCTCGCGGCGTTAGAGGGGACGCCCGTCTACGACGAGGCGCTCCGCGAGGTGTTCCACGCCGACCTCGCGGTCGCGGAGACGGCCGAGGTGCTGGAGGGGATTCAGGACGGATCGTTGGAGCTGGAGATTGCCCGCGAGCGGACGCCGCTGGGGACCGCCGGCCGGTCCGCGGGGACCGAGTTTCTGGTGCCCGAGAACGCCGACGCCGACGTGATCGAGACGGTCCGCGAGCGGATTCAAAATGACCGGGTCATCCTCTTCTGCCTCCACTGCGCCGACTGGCGGCGCACGACGAAGGTCCGCCGCGTTCGCGACCAGCCGGAGTGCCCGGAGTGCGGCTCGACCCGCGTCGCCGCCCTGAACCCGTGGGACGACGAGACCGTCGCGGCGGTCCGGGCCGACGAGAAGGACGAGGAACAGGAGCGGCGGACGGAACGGGCGCATCGAGCGGCGAGCCTCGTCCAGACGCACGGGAAGCGCGCCGTGATCGCGCTTGCGGCGCGCGGCGTCGGACCGCACAACGCCGCGCGGATCATCAACAAACTGCGCGAGGACGAGGACGAGTTCTACCGCGACGTGCTCAGACAGGAGCGCGAGTACGCGCGGACGCAGTCGTTCTGGGACTAGATCGATACGTCGATTAAGATGGTAGTTCGGTCGATTATTTGAGGGTGATCGACGACATCGCGGAGTCCTCCAAAGCCCCAGCCGCTCGGCTATACGGTGTTGCTGTTGGCAACTCGGTAAGCACTTCCAAAGCCCCAGCCGCGAGGACTCGCGCGACTCGCTGTGCGCTTCAGTCGCTCGTTTCACTCGCTCCCTGCAGTGCTTGCGTCGTCGTGCTTCGTCCTCGCGGCTGCCCCTTTGAGTCCCGCCCCGCACCGCAACCGCAGCCTCACGCCTCCCCAGCCTCGCGGTTCGCGCTCTCCGAGCGCTCACCGCGTCCAGCGAGGGACCGAAGGTCCCTCTGGCAGCCGGCGGCTCCACCGCCGGCGACCTCGCGCGTGCTCACTCGCGCCCTGCGGGCGCTCGGAGGCACGCGCCACCGCACATTCTCTATAAGCAGTCGCAGACGCCGGCTATCCGATTCGCCCGCTACTCGTCTGGGTACTTCGGCTCGCGGCGCTCGGCGCGCTCGGTCGCGCGCTCGATGACCTCCCGGACCGTGTCGGGGCCGTCGCTCGCGCGGTAAACGTCGCCGTGGCCGGGGTACATCGCCTCCACGCTGTCCGGGAGCACGTCGAGGATCGCGTGCAGGCTCTCGATCAGTTCCTCGCGCGATTGGCCCGTCATGTCGGTGCGACCGAACGAGCCGTCGTCGAACGCGCCGTCGTTGTAGACGACCACGTCGCCGGAGTAGAGACGTTCGTCGCCCACAAGGGCGACGTGGTCGTCGGCGTGGCCCGGCGTCTCGACGACATCACAGGATTCGTCGCCGACGAGGACCTCGTCGCCGTCGCCGATTGCCACGTCGCGTCGCGGGTGCGAGGCGTTCGCGTACAGCGTCGCGTCGAAGCGGTCGAGCACCTCGTCGATCTCGCCGACGTGGTCGTGGTGCTGGTGGGTCAACACGACGCGGTCCAGCCCGTCGACGCCGGCGTCGTCGAGCGCGTCGGCGACCACGTCGTCGACGCCCGGCATCGTCCCGGCGTCCACGAGGGTCGACGCCTCGCCGGGCACGAGGTACGCGTTGCAGGTGAACTCCTCCGCGTCGGCGGTGACGGTGATCGGCTCCATACCCACACGAGGGCCGTCGCGGCGTAAAAGCGTGTACACCGCGGCGACGCGGCGCGCCCTCCCGCGGCCGCGCGGAACGACCCGCCGCAGTGACGCGGTACGCGCGGCCTACGATCCCCCCGTCCGATTCTGGCCGGGGATTTATCAGTCGCGCCCTGTTAGTGATACACACAAATGGGCTTCGGAAGCTACGACGAATCCGAACAGGAGAATCAGGACCTGGACGCGGATTTCGACGACGAGGACGGAGTCCGAGCGGCCGAAGAGGTACACGAGGGCGAGGTCGACTACGAGCCCGGCGCCTCGAACGACGAGCTCCTCGACCGGCTCCAGGAGATCAAGTCCGAGGAGAACTGATCGGGTGACGACGCCGAGCCGGACGCTCGGAATCGCCTTCTCCGACGGGAACCGAACCAGCCGCCTAGCCGGTGCCGTCGTCAGGGGCGACGGGACCCTCGACGGGCTCGCCTTCGAGCGCTGCGCGGTCGGCGGCACCGACGCGACCGACGCCGCGATCGCCCTCTTCGACGCGCTCGGCCGCGAGGACGTCCGTCACGTCGCCTGCGCCGGCGTCGCCCCGGCGTGGTTCAACCTCCTCGACCTCCGCCGCCTTCGCGAGACGCTCGACCGTCCCGCCTACGCCGTGAGCTACGAGCCGAGCCCGGGGCTCGAACCCGCGCTCCGCGAGGCGTTCGACGGCGACGCGCTGGAGCGCCGGCTCGGCGTCTACCGGTCGCTCCCGCCGCGCGTCCGGGTCGAGCGCGACGGGCCGGACGCGGGGGACGCCGAGGGCGACGGCGCCGACGATGCGAGCGGCGCCGAGGGCGGCGCCGACCCGCTCTTCGTCCGTGCGGTCGGAATCGACGACGGCCGCGCGGCGGCCGCCGTCCGCGACTCGGTCCGGGAGGGGTTCCGTCGGCCCGAGCCGCTTCGGCTCGCCGCGATCGCGGCGAGCGCGCACCGCGAGGCGGTCGCGGAGGAGTGACGGCCGGCCGCGGGCGACCGCGCCCGGCGCGCCGGATATATGTCGCCCCCGCCCGACGACCTCGGCATGAGCGACGGCGACGCGCCGGCCGGCGGCCCCGGGAGCGATTCCACGCCCGACGTGACGTTCCGCGACCGCGACCGGCTCGTCCGGACGCCGGCCCACGGCGTCGCCCTCGACTGTCTCGCGGCCGGGATCGCGGCCGCGCGCCCGGATCGACTAATCGAGAGCGCCGTGTCGGTGCGCGACGGGACCCTGCGGATCGAGGGCGCGGAGACCGCGGGGGGCGTCGACGGCGACGCGGGCGCCGAGCGCACCGGCCCGGTCGGGGAGTACGCCCTCGCCGACTACGACCGCGTGCTCCTGATCGGCGCGGGCAAGGCGTCCGCGGAGATCGCCGCCGCGCTCGCCGGCGTCCTCGGCGACGCCGGGCGGGAGATCGCCGAGGGCGTCGTCGTCACCGAGGACCCGGCGGAGCGACCGTCGGCGGCCGGCGTGGAGGTCCTGCCGGGTGATCATCCGATCCCGAGCGACGCGGGCGTGGAGAGCGCGCGGCGCGCCCTCGACCTGGCCGAGCGCGCCGGCGCGGACGACCTCGTGATCGCCGCGATCACCGGGGGCGGGACCGCGCTGCTCGCGGCGCCCGCCGACCCGATCACCCCGGACGACCTCCGTGAGCTGACCGACCGGCTGCTCGCCTGCGGCGCGTCGATCGACGAGATCAACGCGGTCCGCAAGCACTGCTCGGCGGTCAAGGGCGGGCGGCTCGCGCAGGCGGCGGCGCCCGCGGCCGTCGCCACGCTCGCGGTCAGCGACGTGATCGGGGACCCGCTCGACGTGATCGCGAGCGGGCCCACCGTCCCCGACC
>NZ_CVRT01000055.1 GCF_001261915.1 Halorubrum sp. SD626R | reverse complement strand
AAGGCGTACGCGTACATCGCCCGCCTCGGCGACGAGGGGCTCGCGGACGCGGCCGCGAAGGCGGTGCTGAACGCGAACTACCTCGCCGAGCGGATCGATCTGGACGTGCCCCACGGGCCCTTCCACCACGAGTTCGCGGCGACTGCGGGCGATCGCGACGCCGCCGACGTCGCCAAGCGCATGCTCGACTTCGGCGTCCATCCGCCGACGACGAAGTGGCCCGAGATGGTCCCGGAGGCGATGCTGACGGAGCCGACCGAGATCGAGGGACAGTCGTCGCTCGACGACCTCGCGGAGGCGTTTAATCTCGCGTACGCCGACACCGACGCGGCGCTCGACGCGGCGCCGAACCGGACCGCCGCGAGCCGGATCGACCAGGTCTCCGCCGCGCGGAACCCGCGGCTCTCGTGGCAGGCGCTCGACGGGGAGTAGCGCGGGCGAGGCCCGCGCACCTCGGTTACGATCCCGCCCCCGGCCGACGCTGCCGTCGCCGGTTACGGTTCCGTCGCCGGGACCCCAGTCGCCTCCGAGCCGCGGGCGGCGTCTCCCTCGCCCCCGTCGTCGAACTCGTCGGCCGGCGCGCCGGAGGCCCCGCGGTCGGTGGCGACGGACGCGTCGGCGCCGAACTCCTCCTCGACGAACCGCCGTAACACGCGCCCCTCGGCGCGGTGGAGCGTCTCGCTGCAGGTCGACTTGGCGATGTCGCGGTCGGCGGCCAGCTCCGTCAGCGTGCACCGCCGCGGCGTGTCGTAGTACCCCGCCTCGATCGCGGCGCGGACGAGGTCGTGCTGGGCCTCGGTGAGGACCGGCTCCGGTCCGTCGCCGCCCGCCGACTCGACCGTGGCGCCCGCGACTGCGAGCCGCCGGCCGAACGCGGAGAGCCGCTCGCGGTCGCCGACCACCGCGAGCGTCGCCCGGCCGTCCGCGACCTCGACGGGAGGCTCGACCGGGGCGCCGGCCCGCCGCGCGGCCGCCACGTATGACGGGGGCGGCCCGGTGACGCGGACGACGGTCTCCGCCGCCCGCCGGTCGACGACCGCGACGTCGTCGACGCGGTCGCGTTCGCGGAGCCCCTCGACGACGCCGGCGCGGTCGGCTCCCGTCGCCGCCAGCGCGGTGACGTCACCGTCGTCGGCGGCCGCGGTCCCCGTCACCCGGAGCGTCGCGTCCGGGAACGACCGCGAGACCGCCCCGAGCCAGGAGTCGGCCGGGAGATCGAGACGCAGTCGCGTCCGACTCATCGGTTCCACCTCGCGGTCGCCGTCCCACAGTGATCTCGGCGCATTTGGAAGACGCTACGGCGCCCCGTTCCCTCCCGCTGTCCCTTCATCCGTTTCGGGATTAAACGGCGGCCGACCGACGCTTACATCTCCCAGTAGTCGACGTCACCGTCGGTCTCGTAGTACCCCTCCAGCGGGCGGTCCTCTCGACCGCCCGGCGGCGACCCGACGTAGACGCCGAACGTCTCCGAATCGGGGTAGACGGTCACGTCCGGCTCGGTCATCGTCGACAGCGCGAGGTACCGCACCGGCTCGTCGCCCTCGTTGATGACGCGGTGCGCGCCGGACGCGTCGGCCGCGAACGCGACGTAGTCGCCCGCCTCGATCGCGTGCGTCTCGCCGTCGTGACGGAGGGTCGCCTCGCCCGCGAGGACGTAGATCGCCTCCTCGTTGGCCGTGTGGTAGTGATACGGCCACGACTTCGCCCCGGCGGGGAGCTCGTAGAGGCTACAGCCGATCCCCTCGCCGCCGGCCGCCTCGGCGAGTTGCTTCCGACGGAACCGGGTCTCGCCGCGGTCGGTCTCCGCCCAGTCGAGCTCCTCCTGATTAACGCGTGCCATGGCCGTGGCACTCGGGGCGCGGACAAAACGGTTCGGGGGTCGCGAGCCGCGCCGTCGCGGACCGAGGCGGGCCGGGGCGCGGCCGGCCGCCGAACCGGAACCACTACGGCGGGCGGTCGCCACCCCTCGCGCATGGAACTCGGCGTCATCGGACTCGGGCGGATGGGGCGGATCGTCGCGGACCGGTCGCTGGCGGCGGGCCACGACGTGGTCGCGTTCGACCTCTCGGCGGAGGCGACCGCCGCGGCGGCCGAGGCGGGCGCGACGCCCGCGGATTCGATCGCGGACCTCTGCGAGCGGCTTGACGGTGCGGGCGGGGACGAGAGCGACGGCAAGCGGATCTGGCTCATGGTCCCCGCGGGCGACGCGGTCGACGCCACGCTCGCCGACTTGGAGCCGCACCTCGACGCCGACGACGTGGTCGTCGACGGCGGGAACTCTCACTTCGAGGAGTCGGTCCGGCGCGCCGAGGAGACGGACGCGGCCTACCTCGACTGCGGTACGTCCGGGGGCCCGGCCAGCGCCGAGGCGGGATTCTCGCTGATGATCGGCGGTCCCGAGTGGGCCTACGAGGCGATGGTCCCGGTGTTCGACGCGGTCGCGACCGGGCCGGCCGGCCACGATCGGATGGGCGAGTCGGGGGCGGGCCACTACGTGAAGATGGTCCATAACGGCGTGGAGTACGCCCTGATGCAGGCGTACGGCGAGGGGTTCGAGCTGCTCGCCGACGGGCGGTACGACCTCGACACCGAGTCGGTCGCGCGCACGTGGAACAACGGCGCCGTCATCCGGTCGTGGCTGCTGGAGCTGTGCGAGGAGGCGTTCCGCGAGGAGGGCTCCGATCTGGGCGACGTGGCCGACCACGTCGCCGGGGGCTCCACGGGCACGTGGACCGTCGAGGAGGCGCTCGAACAGGAGGTCCCGGTGCCGATCATCTACCAGGCGCTCGCGGAGCGGTTCGACTCGCGCAACGAGGGTCGCTTCTCGCGGCGGCTCGCGAACCGGCTCCGGTACGGGTTCGGCCGCCACGAGGTCGCGCGGCGGTCGGACGGGGCGTAGCGGGTCGCGGCCTCCGCGCTCGATCGACCGCCGCTTCTTCTGATTATCGACTTCGATCGGCCTCCGGGCAACGCTTATATAGTATCGTGGTAGAGGATACCACGCACAGCATGTTCGAGCGATTTTCCAGCGGATACTACCTGGGGGAACTGTACGTCGAGCCCCACGGCGGCGAGCGCGCCGTCATCCGGCGGGCCGACCACGAGCACGTCAACGAGCAGCTCTACGCGGACGGCGAGGGGGTTGAGCGGCTCGACGCGCCCCTCGTGATGAAGGTCGGGGGCGGGCACATCCCCGTCGCCGGCGACGACGATGTGCCGAGCGGAACGCTCGCCGTCCCCCGCGAGATCGCCGACGAGAGCCTTCCGGACCGGCGGAACGTCCTGCTGGCGGACGCGGATCGGGCGGAAAAGCTGCTGCGCTGGGAGGGCTGGGAGCCGCACGTGAACGCGTGAGACTCGCATACTGATTTCGACTTTCGCGGCGGTGTCGCCTTTGTTTTACAGTTAACCGATCGCTGATCGACGCTGATCCACTCCACAGATCCAGCCGCTCGATTATACTCGATCGATAGCGGATCGACGCTGAACCGCTCCAAAGCCCCAGCCGCGAGGGCAGCGCACGCTCGCTGCGCGCTTCAGTCGCTCACTTCGTTCGCTCCTTCCAGTGCTTTCGTCGCCTCCGCTGCCCTCGCGGCTGCCCCTTTGAGTCCCGCCCCGCACAGCAACCGCACGGCACCTCACACCTCCCCAGCCTCGTCGCTCGCTTCGCTCGCGACTCCCTCGCACGCGCTCCTCGCGACCGCCGGAGGCGGCCGCTCGGAGGCGCGCGCCGCCGCAATCGACTACGTGTGGACTTGGGCTCGCCTCGCCACAGACGCACCTTTTAGGTCGCCGGGGGTCGCCGTTCGGGTATGATCGACAGGCTGCTCGGGCGCGCCGAGCTGAAGGAGAGGATCGCGGAGTTAGAGGAGGAGAAGCGCCACCTCGAACGCCGCGCCGAGGCCGAGGAGGAGCGCCGCTCGGACGCGGTCGCCGACCGCCAGCGCGCCGAGGAGCGCGTCAACGAGCTCGAACATCGGATCGAGTCGCTGGAGGAGCGCCTGAGCCGGGCAGAAGACGAGGAGGCGTCCGTGGAGTTCCGGCGCGTGAGCGACGCCCGCGGCCCGCGGCTGTCGGACGTCCTGGACCGCTTCCGGGCCGTCGAGAGCGACGACCCCGAGGGGCTCCTCACGGCGTTCGTCCCGAGCGACGACGCGGTCCCGACGAGCGTGTCGGAGTGGTTCGGCGACCGCACCCGGCTCGTCCGGCGGGCCGCGCCAGCGGTCGTCCTCGCCGACGACTCGGGCGCCGTGAGCGCGGCGATCGCGCCCCCGATCGAGCCCGCGCCCTTCGACCGGTGGGCCGACTCCTTCCGGCTGGAGGAGGCGTGGTTCCGCCCGACCGGCCGGTTCGCCCTCGCGGTGGTCCGCTCGGACACGTTCGCGCTCGGCACCTACGAGGCGGGCGAGCGCGTCGCCTTCGAGGGGTTCACCTCGGACGTGAAGGAGGCCCACTCGAAGGGCGGCTTCTCGCAGGGGCGCTTCGAGCGCCGGCGCGAGGGCCAGATCGACGACCACCTGAAGAAGGCGAACCGAGAACTGGCGGCCGTCGCCGACGCGGACGATATCGACCGCGTCATCGTCGTCGGCGAGCGGAGCGTCCTCGGCGAGGCCCGCGAGCACGCCGATGTCACCGACGTCTCGGACGCGACGGGAAAGCCGGCGGCCGCCCTCGAAGACGCCTTCCGCGACTTCTGGACCGCCCGGATCCACGCGATCTGACGCCCCGCACCGGTTCGACGGTCCGCTCCTCCCAGCATCGCTGCCGCGGGGGACAGGCCTATCACCGCGACGCGCGGTACTGTACCCATGACACGGTCGGGTTCGGGCCCCGCGGTTCGATCCGTCGTCGCGTGCCTGTTCGCCGCGGTCCTGCTCGTCGCGGCCGCGCCCGTCGCCGGGGGCGCGGACGCCGCGGGGGAGCACGCCTATCACGGGTCGGTCAACCCCGAGCCCCTCGACCGGGGGGAGAGCGTCCCGGTCGCGCCCGATGACCGGGACGCGGACGCGCGTCCGGACGCCGACGCGGACGCGACCCAGGTCGCCGACTCCGACGCGATCCGCCTGCGGAACGAGCTGTCCCTGACCGACGAACCGGGAACGGTCGGCGTGACGACGAGCGCAGAGATTCCCGACCGGGTCACGGAGTTCCGGGTGACCCTGCTCAACGCGAACGACGCCGCGATCGAGCCGGACGGGTTCGAGCGGGCCGACGACGCCGCTCCCGGCGAGTCGGTCTGGGAGTGGGACGGCGAGACGGCGACCCCGTCGCTCACCTACGCGATGGACGCCAACGACACCGTCGAGGAGACGGGACCGCTCGGCGCCCGCGGCACCTACCGGTTCGTCGACACCGGCGAGTGGTCGGTGGTCCGGACCCCGCGGACGAGCGCGAGCTGGTCGTACACCGGGCAGTACGACGGCCAGGTCCGGCTGACGCGCGAGAACGCCGTCGACGGCGAGGGGGCCGCCTCGCGGGCGATGGCGTTTCTCGGTCCCCACGAGGAGCGCGTCCGCGAGGCCGGGGGGCAGCGCTACCGGCTGATCGTCCCCGCGGCGGCCGACGCGGAGGCGACGCCCGACGAGGTCTTCGACGCCTTCGAGTCGGCGTCGAGCGCGCTCCAGGTGGGGGCGCGCGACGAGATGGTGTTCGCGGTCGTCGCCCCCACCGACGGCGTCTCGTGGGGCGTCCGCGGGCTCCAGCTCGGCGACGCCGACCTGTGGGTCCGCGACGCGGAGCCGGCGGGCACGGCCGACGACGTCTGGACGCACGAGTACGTCCACACGCGGCAGGCGTACCGGACCGAGGCGAGCGGCCGCTGGATCACCGAGGCGAGCGCGACGTACTACGCCGCGCTGTTCGCCTTGGAGCGCGGCGCCGCCGACTTCGACGAGTTCGAGGCGACCCTGGCCCGCGGCGAGCGCGACCCCGACGCCTCGGCGGTGCTCGCCGACCCCGGGACGTGGGAGCGGAACCCGGACTACACCAAGGGCGCGCTCGTCGCCGGAGAGATCGACCGCCGGCTCCGGGTCGCGACGGACGGGAGCGCCTCGCTCGCGACGGTCCTCCGCGAGTTAAACGCGGCCGGGGAGCCGGTCACCAACGAGCGCGTCCTCGACGCGATCGAGGCGGCCGCGGCCGAGGGTGCCGACGCCGAGACCGCGGCGTCGGTCCGCGCCGAGGCCGAGCGCCTGACGACCGCGCGGGAGACGGCCGAGACGTGGGACCGCGCGGCCCACGCCGAGGCGTTCGGCGAGACGCCGGCGCGCGTCGGTTACGCGATCGCTGCCGACGGCGTCCGCGCGACTGGGGAGTACCGCGATCGCCCCGTCCTCCGCGATCCGGTCGAGCTCGTCACCGGCGAGACGCTCGCGCTCGACGTCGAGGTCGCCAACACCGGCGGGGCCGCGGGCGAGTACGACCTCGCGCTGACCGTCGACGGCGAGACCGCCGACTCCCGGTCGGGCTCGGTCGCCGCCGGCGACGCCGTTACCGAGACGCTCGAACGCGCCTTCGCGGAGCCCGGCGAGTACGCCGTCCGGATCGGGGGCGAGCGGCTGTCGGTCGTCGTCTCGGAGCCAGCACCGCCCTCGGTCCGCGGCGTCTCGACCGACGCGGACCGCGTGACCGCCGGCGACTCGGTGCGCGTGACCGCGACCGTCGGCAACGACGCGACCCTCCCCGCCGGCGGCGACCTGACGTTCCGGGTCGACGGCGAGACGGTCGCCACGGCGCCCGTCCGACTCGATTCGGGCGGCGAGACGACGGTCGCCCGGAACGTCACGCTCGGGGAGTCGGTGGGGTCCGGCGGGACCGACGGCGTCGACCGCGAGGTGACGGTGAGCGTCGCCGGTCCGGCGGACGAGGCGTCGACGACCGTCACCGTCGGAGGAGACGGTCCGGTCGGCGGCGCGACCGACGACGGCGCGCCGGGGCTCGGCCCGGTCGCCGCCGCGATCGCGCTCGTCGCCGCGGCCGGGCTACTCGGTCGACGCGACCGCGAGCCCTGATCAGAACGGGGCCTCGGGTCCCTCGTCGGCGGCGTCGTCGCCCGCGTCTGAACCCCGGTCTCCCCCCGTCGTCTCCTCCAGTTCCCCCTCGCGGGCCCACGCCTCTATCCCCCCGCGGAGGCTCTCGACGCGCGCGTCTCCGACGCCGGCGTAGCTCCCGATCAGCTGGGCCGCCTGCCGGCTGGCGATCCCGTGCGGGCAGACGGTAACGATCCGCGAGGCGCCCGCCAGCTCCTCGACGCGGGTCGTCAGCTCCGGGAACGGGACGCACTCGCTCCCGGGGAGGTGGCCGCGATCGAACGCCCGCCGGTCGCGGATGTCGACGATCCGGAGGTCGTCCTCGCTCTCGTCGGCTTCGCCGCCGCCGTCCCCGTCCCCGAGGAGCGCCGCCAGCTCCTCGGGGTCGATCTCGCCGTCCATCAGGGGAGGGGGCAGAGGCTCGCCGTGAGCACGGCTCGCTCGTCCGCGTCGTTGCGGGCGCCGTGGACCGCGCCGCGCTCGTTCGGGACCACCGCGGGCGCCGCGAGCGCCTCCTCGGTCCCCTCTCTGACGACGGTCGGCTCCCCCTCGATCACGTGGAAGACGTTGGTCGCGTCGGCGTGCTCGTGCGGGTCGACGGCGGCGCCCGGACCGAGGGCGAACGCCTTGACGAGCACGTCGTCGGTGACGACGAGCTCTGCGGTCTCCACCTCGCCCGGCGCGGGGTCGAGGTCGTCGACGGCGTCGGCGTATCTGTCGAGCGTCATGCCGAACGGTCGTCGCCGTCGATACAAAAGGCTCGTGGCGGTGCCGGGATCGACGGCCGCGGCGGGGCTACTCTCGCGCGCCCGGCGGGAGTGGGTCGGCGTGGTCGGCGATCGCCTCCGCGACGCGGTGCGGCTCCTCGTGGACTACCCAGTGCGTCGCGGCGTCGAGGCTCAACAGCCGGCCGTCCGCGCAGTGGTCTACGCTCCGACCGGCCATCCGCTTGGTGAGGAACCGGTCCTTCGCGCCCCAGATCACCAGCGTCGGAACCTCGACGCGGGTGCGTTCGGGCTCAGGGCGGTCCCGGACGATCGCCCGGTACCAGTTCACCATCGCCTCGAAGGCGCCCTCGCGGTTCCACGCGCGGCGATAGCGCCGGATGTCCTCGTCGCTGAACGTGCCGGGGTTACTGGAGTCGCAGAGCCCGCGGACGGCCAGTCGCCAGTTCCCCGCGCTGGCGACGGCCTCGGGGAGCTTCGGGAGCTGGAACGCGAGCATATACCAGCTCTTGAGGCGCTGGTCCCACGAGGTCCGGAGCGTCTCCTCGAAGACGGTCGGGTGCGGGACGTTGACCGCGACGAACTCCGAGACGCGGTCGTCGTGGTGGAGCGCGAGCCACCACCCCACCGCCGCCCCCCAGTCGTGACCGGCGACGGCGGCGGTCTCCCGGTCGTACGCGTCGATCACGCCGACGACGTCGCGGGCGAGCTCGCCGATGCGGTAGTCGCTCACGCGCGGCGGCTTCTCGGAGCAGTTGTACCCGCGCTGGTCGGGGACCACGACGCGGTAGCCCGCGTCGGCGAGCGTCGCGATCGCCTCGTGCCAGCCGTACCAGAACTCGGGGAAGCCGTGGAGCAGGACGAGCAGCTTCCCGTCCGTGGGGCCCGCCTCGACGACGTGGAGCCGGACGCCGTTGGTCTCGGCCGCCCGCGACTCGCCCGGCACCGACTCGGGGATCTCGTCGTCCGGGACGTCGGCGTCGAGGGCGTCGACGCCGCGGACCGCCTCGGTCGTCGCGTCGCTCATGCGTCTCCCTTCGCGCGCCCGGGGCAAATAGCTACGCTCCCGCGATCTCCGAGCCCACGCATCCGCCGTCTCCGAGATCGAAATCCTCAAGCCGCTGGCAGGCGCTCTCTGGGGTATACTCGTGTTGCCGACGCGCGGCTCGACGAGGCCCGGGCCGGCCGTCGGCTCGCCGCCTCGACGGCGACCTGCGCCCCGATCGGACCGCCGAGAGGCCGCGGCGCGACCGGAGGAGCCGTTCCGCGGCGTCGTGACGCCGGGGACACCGACCGCATAACATGGCACCGGACACGTCACCCTCGGACGAGACCGTCTCGGACTCGTCCGCCCCGACCCAATCGCCGCCGGCCGACGCGGAGCGAGAGGTCTCGAACGTCGTCCTCGTCACGATCGACTCGCTGCGGGCCGACGCGGTCGCGCCGTACGACGCCGACCGGATCTCGCCGGTGCTCGCCGACCTCGCCGACGACGGGACCGTCTTCGACCGGGCGTTCGCGACCGGGAACTGGACGCCCTTCTCGTTCCCCTCCGTCCTCGCGTCGGAGCCGGTGTTCGCCCGGAACGGCGACATCGGCGTCACGGACTCCCGGACGCTCGCCTCGGTCCTCTCCGAGGCGGGGATCGCGACCGGCGGGTTCAACGCCGCCAACGGGTTTCTCACGTCTCACTGGGGGTATCCCGAGGGGTTCGACGAGTTCGAGCCGTTCGTCACCAGCGTCGGGTCGAGCCGGTACAGCCGGTACCTCGCCGCGCACCCGACGGTCGAGGCGTGGATCCAGCTGTTCGCCTCCCCGTTCCGCCGGCTCGGCTCCAAGCTCCGCGGGGAGAGCGACGAGCGCCCGTTCCTCGACGCCTCGCGGATGTTCGACGTCGAGGACGCCGCCACCGAGTTCATCGACGAGACGGACGGCCCGTTCTTCCTGTGGACCCATTACATGGACACGCACACGCCGTACGTCCCGGCGCCTCGGTACATCCGCGAGGTGTCCGACGGACTGGTCGGGACCCACCGAATGCTCCACGCGCACACCCGCACGAGCCTCGGGCTGGAGGTCGGCGAACGGACCCTCCGCGAACTCCGGACGCTGTACCAGGCGACCGTCAAGCAGGTCGACGACAGCGTCGGTCGCGTGCTCGACGCGCTGGAGGCGGCCGGCGTCGCCGACGAGACCGCGATCGTCGTCGCGGGCGACCACGGCGAGGAGTTCCAGGAGCACGGCCACCTCGC
>NZ_CVRT01000054.1 GCF_001261915.1 Halorubrum sp. SD626R | reverse complement strand
CAGAGCGTCGAGGACTTCGCGGACGACGACGTCCGGATGGCCCACGCGGAGCCGGCCTCGAACTCCGGTCATCAGGCCCCGTCGGCGCTGTTCGACCAGTACTTCGACGTGACCGCCGAGGAGGACTACGAGGTCAACTTCTCGGGCGGCCACTCGCAGACCACCCGCGGCATCGCGGCCGGCGACTACGACGCCGGCCCGATCTGTTCGACCTGTTTCCTCGACACCGTCGAGGGCGACAGCAACCTGAGCTTCGACGATTTCAAGGTGGTCTGGGCGTCGGACCCGTTCCCGAACGGGCCCGTCGCCTACCGCTACAACCTCCACCCCGACATCCAGGAGGGGATCCGGGCGGCCTGGCTCGACTCCGACTTCGCCGGTACGGCGTACGCCGAGCGCACCGGCTACGAGGAGTACGTCCCCATCGAGTACAAGCGCCACTGGTACAACATCATGGTCATCCAGCGGTACAACGGCGTCGAGTACACCGAGGGGTCGCTGAGCGAGTGATCCGATGACGCTCGACGTGACCGACCTGCGGAAGACGTACCCGACCGGCGACGAGGCGCTGCGGGGCGTCGACGTCTCGGTCGGCGGCAGCGAGACGACCGCGATGATCGGCCCGAGCGGCGCCGGGAAGAGCACCTTCATCAGGTGTGTCAACCGGCTCACGGAACCCACCGGGGGGACCGTGGCGATCGACGGCACCGACCTGACCGCGCTCGACGACGACGGCCTCCGCGAGGCCCGCCGCGACATCGGCATGATCTTCCAAGAGTACAACCTGGTCGAGCGGCTCACCGTGATGGAGAACGTGCTCACCGGGCGGCTCGGCTACGTCTCCGCGTGGCGAGCGTTCCGCCGGAGCTTCCCCCCGGAGGACGTCGAGCGCGCCTACGAGATACTGGAGCGCGTCGGCCTCGGCGACATGGAGAACAAGCGGGTCGACGAGCTGTCCGGCGGCCAGCGCCAGCGGGTCGGCATCGCCCGCGCGGTCGTCCAGCAGCCGAAGATCCTCCTCGTCGACGAGCCGACCTCCAGCCTCGACCCCGAGACGTCGAAGACGGTGATGCGGCTGCTCACCGAGATTGCCGCCGAGCGGGAGATCCCCGTGCTGATCAACATCCACGAGGTCGACCTCGCGGTCGAGCACGCCGACCGGATCGTCGGGCTCCACGACGGCGAGGTCGTCTTCGAGGGGCGGGCGGACGAGCTCGGCGACGACGCGCTCGACCGCGTCTACCGCGGCGGTGACCCGCCCGAATCGCGGGGGTCGAGCCCGGCCGGCGAGACGGACGAGGGGGGTCGACCCGCCGGCGGGCCGATCGCCGGCGACGGCGTCGTCTCCGGCGACGGCAGGACGACGGACCCGTCCGCGTCCGGGGGCTCCTGAGATGGCCGCGGAACCGCGGACGTGGCGGCGACCGACGGCGTTCCGCCGGCGGGAGTTCAAGTGGGCCGCCTACGCCGGCGTCGTCGCCTTCTTCGCCTGGTCGGCGTGGGGCGTCGGCGCCGACCCCGCCCGGATCGCCCAGGGGTTCGGCCGCGGGCTGACGCTGCTCGGCGACTTCTTCCCGCCGGAGGCGACGCCGCGACAGGCGCAGCGGATCGCCGACAAGATGATAGAGAGCGTCGCCATGGCGATGATATCGACCGTCACGGGGATCCTGATCAGCGTCCCCGTCGCGTTCATGGCCGCCGAGAACCTCTCGCCGAGGCCGCTCTACTACCTCAACCGCGGGTTCATCTCGCTGTCCCGGGCGCTCAACGCGATCATCGTCGCCATCCTCGTCGTGAAGGCGGTCGGGCTCGGCCCGCTCGCGGGGATCATCACGATCACGTTCAAGACGGTCGGCTTCTTCGCGAAGCTGCTCGCGGAGGACCTCGAAGACATCGACATGGGCAGCGTCGACGCGGTGCGGGCGGCCGGGGCGTCGCCGGTGCAGACACTGCTGTACGGCGTCGTCCCCCAGATCGTCCCGCGGTTCGCGGGGCTCAGCGTCTACCGCTGGGACATCAACATCCGGACCTCGACC
>NZ_CVRT01000053.1 GCF_001261915.1 Halorubrum sp. SD626R | reverse complement strand
CCGAGCAGCATGGGTTGAAGCGCAGCGGGAGGTCGCGGTGGCTCCGGACCCACTGACTGATGTACGGCGTGATGATGGACTCGGAGGTGGGCCGGACCGCGAGCCGCTCTTCGAGCTCCTTGTTACCCGCCTCGGTCACCCACGCGACCTCGGGATCGAACCCCTCGACGATGTCCTTCTCCCGTTCGAGGTAGGACTCGGGGATGAAGAGGGGGAAGTAGGCGTTCTGTACGCCGGTCTGCTTGAACTTCGCGTCGAGGAACCCCTGCAGTCGCTCCCAGACGGCGTACGCCCGCGGCCGGGTGACGATGAACCCGCTCATCCCCTCGGGGCCGTAGTCGGCCAGCCCCGCCTTCCGCACGACCTCGGCGTACCACTCGCCGGTGTTGTGTGACTTGGACTCGGTGATCCCGAGTTCCTGGTCGTCGTCGCTCATTGTCGTGTGAAGGGTCGGTCGCGGGCTTAAAACGTCCGAAGCCGCGCGGGCGAGTCCCCGGCCGCGGCGCGTTACTCGCCCAGAGCCGCGTCGCGTCCGGGGTCGCGCCGAGCGCGTCGCCCCTGGCCCCCTTTCAGATCGCCGGAACGCGGAGAAACGTTAACCCCGTCCGGACGCCTACGGCCGGTATGGACCTGACGGGGCTGCGTCGGTACGCGCCCGAGGAGGTGACTCGGGCGCGCCGCGAGGCGGCCGTGCTCGCGCCCGTCATCGAGCGCGGCGGCGAGGCCCACCTGCTGTTCACCAAGCGCGCCGCCCACCTCGGCGAGCACCCCGGACAGATGAGCTTCCCCGGCGGCGGCCGCGAGCCGATCGACCGGACACTCACCGACACCGCGCTCCGCGAGGCCGACGAAGAGGTCGGGTTGCGCCCCGACGAGGTCGACGTCGTCGGGCGGCTCGACGACACGCGCACCTCCTCCGCGTACCGGATCCGGCCCTTCGTCGGCGTCGCGCCCGACCGCGAGTACGTCCCCGACGAGTCGGAGGTCGCGGAAGTGGCGGTCCTCCCCGTCGACGGGCTGACGGACCCCGCGAACTACGAGTCGGAGCGCCGCCTCGGCCACCCGGAGTACGGCGACCACCGGGTTCACTACTTCCACGTCGGCGGCTACACCGTCTGGGGCGTGACGGGTCGGATGGTCGTCCAGCTGCTGGAGCGCACGACCGACTGGCGCGCGCCCGAGGAGGTCGACCGGGTGGTCGGCGCCGACGCCGAGCTTCCGATCTGAGACCGGACCGGCTCCGAATGGCCAGTTTTAGAAGGTAGCAGCAAAAAACGCTGGTGTGTCCGAACTCGTCGAGACGCTCCGCGGCATCGACGGCGCCGAGGCGCGCGTGATCGCCTCCCTCGGCTCCCTCGACTTCGAGGTCGAGTACATCCGGGAGGACGTCGAATCGCGGTACTCGGGAGGAGACCTCGAATCCGCCTACCGGCTGATCATGGCGAATCAGGTCACCGGCGACGAGTTCAAAGAGCTCATCGACGAGCCGTTCGAGGCCCAGACCCTGTTCTTCGAGAACGTCGTCGTGCTCGTGTTGCCCTCGGCGCGCTACGAGGCGGTCTTCGCGTCGTTCGACCGGACCGAGCCGTTCCCCGTCATCGAGCTCATCGACGCCGCCGACCGGCTCTGACCGGACCGGGCGCGGCTCGCCGATCCGACCGTCACCCGCTCGGTTCGACCGCCAGCCGCAGCGTCAGCGGCGCGCCCTCGGCGAGCGCGGCCACGAGGTCGCGGTCGAGGTCGGCGGCGGCGCCGTCGCCGTCGACGAAGATTGTCCGCTCGTCGTCGGTGTACTCGCTGGTCCGTCCGACCAGCGACCGGTCGTCGCGGAGGGCAAGGTCGGGGTCGCCGCGGCCGACGATCTCGTCGACGTGGGCGGGATCCACGAGGTCCGCGATGTCCGCCCCCGGCTCTCCGACCGCGAACGTCGCCGTGATCGTCGCGTCAGCGTCCCGACACGACTCGCGGAACTCGGGGGCGAAGTCGCGGGGCGCGCAGCCGGCGTCGACGCCGACGATGCAGTCGCCCGCTGGGGTGAGCCAGTCATCGGTCGTGAGCTCGACGGTGCTCGCATGCTCGGCGGTGACGTGCTCGTGGCCGGTGGCGTGGACGACTTCGACGAGGGCGTCGTCACCGACGGCGTCGCTTTCGCGCTCGGCGTCGCTCATGCCACTCCGGTCCGCGACGGCGCGACAAGTGCCCGTCGCTTCAAACGTCCGCGCCCTCGGCGAGCGCGGGGATCAGCCGTGCGGGGTTCTTGGCGAACACCCGGCGCATCAGGTCCTCCGAGACGTCGAGGGTGAGCACCTCCATCACCCCGACGTTCGGGTGGACGTCGGGCGCGCCGGAGCCGAAGAGGACGCGGTCGGGGTGTTCGAGGACGCCCCGTTCGAGCACCTCCCGGTAGCGGACGGCGCTCGTGTCGACGTAGAGCCGGTCGTACTCGTCCAGGAGGTCGAGCGTCTCGTTCATCAGGTCGGCGTCGAGCGGGTAACCGCCGAAGCTCGCGAGCACGACCGGGAGGTCGTAATCGAGCAGCTCGCGCTCGACGGCGTCGGGCGGGAACGCCCGCCCGGCGTGGACGATGAGGGGGAGGTCGGCCGCCTCCAGCCGGGTGAGCACGTCCTCGTTCGGGAGCCCGTCGACGTGCGGGACGAGCGTGAACCCGTGGAAGCGGTCGTCGTAGGAGTACTGCTCGACGTCGTCGGGCCGGGCGTGGTGGTCGTCCCGCTCGGCGCGCAGGTTCCGCACCGCCGCGACGGGGCCGTCTCCCGGGTCGCGCGGGCCGTTGAGTCGGGCGAACGCGACGAACGGCCGGTCGATCGAGAGGCGCGCGACCGCGTTGTTCGCGCGGAGGTAGCTCCGTCCGGACGCGCGACGGCCGGGGCTCGCGACCGCGCGCACCACGCCCGCCTGGAGCATCTCGCGCTCCAACCGCTCGGGGGAGATGTCCCGGCCGTGGGTGGCGACCGAGGACTCGTCCGGGTCGAGCGTCGCGCGGGTGTCGATGATCCGGAAGTCGTGTTCCAGCCCGAGCATCTACCGGTCCCTCTCGGGGGATCCGCATGTGCCTGTCGGTCTCACGCCCGGTCCCCGACGTCGCTCCGGCCGGACGCTCTCGCGGCTCCGGTCACGACCGCCCTCACGGCCCCGCGGTCGAGACGATCTTCACCACGTCGCCCTCGCTCAGCTCGTGGCCCTCCCCGATCCGCCGCGAGGAGCGCGCGTCGACCGCGTGGAGGTACCCCTCGCCGATGTCGGTGTGGACCGCGTACGCGAGGTCCGGCGGCGTCGACCCCGACGGGAGGAGGAAGGCGTCGGGGAGGACGTTGCCCGTCCCGTCCGTCCACTTCGAGGCGTCCTGTACCGGGTAGACGGTGATCCGGTCGAGCAGGTCGTAGACGGCGGCGTTCAGCGCGGTCTGGACCCCGGTCCCGCCGTGGTCGTCCATCGCGCCGCGGATCGCGTCGAGGCCCTTGCGCTGCTCCTCGGAGACGTCGCCGCGGATCTCGAAGTCGCCGTCGCCGGGGTCGTAGTCGACGACGCCCGCCTCCGCGGCGCGGCGCAGGCCGAGCTCGCCGTCGGCCGTCGCCGGGACCACGGGCTTGTCCGTGCCCTCGCGGATCCGGTCGAGGGCGCCGTCGGGCGCGGCGTCGATCTTGTTGGCGACGACGACGATCGGCTTGGTGCGCCGGCGGGTCGCCCGCGCGAGCGCCTCGCGGTCGTCGCCGGTCCACGCCTTCGGGTCGTCGGGGTACTCCAGCCCGCGCAGGACGGCCGTCACGTCGCGCTCGGCGGCGCCGAACCCGGTCAGCAGCTCCGTGATCGACGCTTCGAGGTCGAAGTCGGGCGAGCGCGACTTCCGCTCGACGGCCTCCCAGTTGCGGTCGACGATGCCCGCGAGCCACAGGTCCATCTCCTCTTCGACGAAGTCCACGTCGTCGAGCGGGTCGTGCGCACCGACTTCGACCGGCTCGCCCTCCGCGTTCGTCGCCCCCGAGGCGTCGACGACGTTCAAGACGACGTCGGCGTTCGTCAGCTCGTCGAGGAACTGATTGCCGAGCCCCTTCCCCTCGTGGGCGCCGGGCACGAGCCCGGCCACGTCGAGGAGCTCGACGGGGACGTAACGCTTCCCGCCGCGGCAGTTCTCCGAACCGCAGCGCTCCTCGCGGTCGAGACAGGGGCACTCGGTGCGGACGTGCGTGACGCCCCGGTTCGCGTCGATCGTGGTGAACGGGTAGTTCGCGACGTCGACGTCGGCCATCGTCGCCGCCGTGTAGAAGGTGGACTTCCCGGCGTTCGGCTTCCCCGCCAACGCGACCGTGATCATGGTCGTGGGTCGCGGCGCGGCGAAAAGCGCCTTTCGGTCGGGCGGGCCGCGGTCGAACTCAATCGAACTCGACGAGGTCGTCGTCGACGCCGCGGAGGCTCTCCGCGAGCCGCGACTCCGGCGGCACGGCGTCGAGGAACGCCTCGGAGCCGAACGGGGCGTCGCCGTTGACCGACACCATCCCGAGGTCGGCGGGGTCGCCGTCGAGTCCCGTGAGGAACGCGACGGTGCGGACGGCGGGGACGTCGTCCACGCGGGCCGCGACGTCGACGGAGCCGTACAGCGACCGGTGGGTGGCCACGTGGTGGACGCAGGTCGGCGTGGGCGCGAACAGCAGCAGGTAGCGCGCGCCCGGCTCGGTGCGCCCCAGCTTCGGCCGGATCGCGTGGCGCTCGTCGGCGTGGAAGTACCGCTCCATCCGCCGGTACTGGCGCAGGACCTCGTTCGCGCCGGTCGCCCGGCGCACGGCGGCGTCGGCCTTGAGCTCGATCACGTGGTCGACGCGCTCGGGCGTCCGCAGCCGGACGTAGGCGTCGACGACCCCGCGCCGCCCGTCGGCGTCGTACGGCTCCTCCAGCCGGATCGCCGGGTCGTCGTGAGCGGCCGCGTAGTGGTCGACGACGCGCGTCGCCAGTTCGTCTTCCCGCATCCGTCGCAACCACGGCGCCGCCGGCGAATAAAGGCGCCGACGGCGCGGCCGCGGTCGCCGTTCTGGGGAGCTACTTAACCCCTCTGGCCGTTCCGACGATCCGGGGTGTATCAAGAGGTTTGTAAGGGTCAAACCCCTACCTTCGGTGATGTCTGATAGACTGAGTAGACGGCGGTACGTCGCCGGAACCGGAGCCGCGCTCGCCCTCGGAACGCTCGCCGGCTGTTCCGGCGGCGGGGACGGCGGTGACGGTTCCGACGGTTCGGACAGTTCCGACGGTTCCGACGGTTCGGACGGTTCCGACGGCGGCTCGGGCGGCGCGGGGGAGGCCCTCGACGACGTCCCGGGCGAGATCGACGACTACCTCGCGGACGCCCGGATGTACGAGGGCACCATCGCCGACTACACCGGGCAGGACGAGGTCACCGTCGCCGTCGGCGCCGGCGACATCGGCTACGCGTTCGATCCCCCGGCGATCCGGATCGACTCCAGCACGACCGTCGTCTGGGAGTGGACCGGTCAGGGAGGCGCCCACAACGTCGCCTCCGTAGAGGCGTCCGAGTCCGACTTCGAGAGCGGGAACGCGGTCGCCGAGGAGGGGACGACCTTCGAGCAGTCGTTCGACAACACCGGGATCCAGCTCTACCAGTGCACGCCGCACCAGGGGAACGGGATGCTCGGCGCCATCGAAGTCGTCGAGAGCTAACGCCGGTCCGGTCTCTCAGCGGTTCTCGATTTTCGTCGTTGCCGACACCGACACCCGTCCCGATAGCCGCGGGTCCGGGCCCGACTACGGCAGGAACGACCAGCGCACGTCGACGATCCGGTCGTGCTCGGTCGTCACGGTCGGCCGCGCGAGGTGGTCGTTCGCGTTGACTCCCGCCTCCGCCAGCCGCGTGAGGGCGTCTTCGAGCGACCGGTCCGAGCGCTCGACCGAGGCGTCGCGCTCGTACGGGGCGTCGATCGGCTCGTCGGGCGCGTTCGCGACGTCGACCTCGTCCGCGAGAGCGGCGCCGATGGCGCGCGGCGGCTGGTGGAAGTGCCAGCCGCGGACCGTGAGGAACAGCCAGACGTCGCCGTTGATCGCGTGGTACTCCCCGGTGACCTGCGACTCCTCGTGGGCGACGATCCGCGACAGGACCGCGGTCTTCGTCCGGTAGAGAGCGTCCTTTCGGGCCGAACGGACGTTGCTCTCGGTGACGTCGCCGCGGTCGTAGGCCGCGGTCGCCTCGTCGGCGAACCGCTTCGCGACCTTGTTGACGACGTACAGCGATTCGAGCAGGTCGTCCGTCGGTTCGAGCGGGTCCACGGTGAGTCCTCGGTCGGCGTCGTCGCGAGTTCGGCCCGTCGACGACATAGTCGTTTCGGGGTTTTCCGAGACGCCAGCGTTGGTCCCGCGGGCCGCGACCCCGCGCCGGCACGGGGACCGGATGGTTAATTCTTTAAGCGCACGGACGAAGGTGGTGGCAAGCAATGTCGGACGACTCGCTCAAACTCTACACGGCGATATACGTCGCGCTCTTGGTCGCGGCGACGCTGAACTTCATTCTCTTCGAGGCCACGTTCATCGAGTTCACGTACGCCCAGGCCCTCGGCGGGACGCTGGTGATCGCGACGGTCAAGACGCTGCTCATCGTCGCCTACTTCCAGCACCTCCGGTGGGAGAACCGCTCGCTCACCTACGTGATGGCGCTCGCGCTCGCGCTCACCATGCTGCTGATGGCCGCCGCGACCTACTCCATCTCGTAGCGCGGTCACCCCCGTTCTCCCGCTCCCTCCGTCTCCGCCCCCGATCGATCCGGTAGTTCTGACACCTTCGGGCGTGTTTTTTGTGGCAGTGCGCGAACGGTAGCGTATGGAACTCCGCGACGCCACCGCAGACGACGTTGACGCGATCCGAGAGGTCGCCCACGAATCGCTGATCGCCTCCTACGGTCACGCGGTCGACGAGGCGTTACTCGCCGAGGCGGTCGACGAGTGGTACGACCCGGACGACCTCGTCGCGGACATCGACGACGAGACGACGGTGTGTCCCGTCGCCGTCGTCGACGACGACGTGGTCGGGTTCGCCGAGAGCTACGTGGTCGGGCGCCGCGAGCGGGTCGGCGAGATCGACTGGGTCCACGTCCACCCGGATCATCGCGGCTCCGGGATCGGTTCCGCGCTCCTCGAACACCTGGAAGCGGAGCTCCGGGAGGTCGACGTCGACCGCATCGAGGCGCGCGTCCTCGTCGCCAACGAGGTCGGCACCGCGTTCTACGAGGGCGAGGGGTACGAGCTGGTCGGCGAGCGCCGCGTCGAGATCGGCGAGGAGACGTTCGACGAGCGGGAGTACCGCAAACAGGTCAGCCGGCTGACCGGCATCTCCGAGGGCACGGTCGAGACGGCCGCCGGCGACACCGTCCACGTCGCCTTCGACGAGAGCGAGCGCGGCTCCGACGGCCCCTTCTACGTCGCGTACGCCGACCCCGACCGGGAGCGACGCTACGGCTACTTCTGCGGGAACTGCGAGGGGACCGACGTCGCCATCGACACGATGGATCGCATGGAGTGCGGCGACTGCGGGAACCGCCGGAAGCCGTCGCGCTGGGACGCCGCCTACTGAGCCGCGCGCCGGTCGCCTCGCCCCGTAGCGATCCCCCGCTACAGCGTCTCCTTCACGCCCAGCACGCGCTCTTCCGCCTCGCGCCCGGGGTCCAACTCGCTCCCGTCGCGGTCGGCCTCCCGGTGCTCGGCGACGGTGCGGGCCATCGCCTCGTCGACGGGCGTCGACTCCCAGCCGAGGTCGGCGAGCGCGCACGTGTCGAGCAGGTGCGGGTACTCCCGGTAGAGCGGGAAGTCGTCGGGTTCGAGCCCGCCGGCCGCGAGCGCGTCGGCGCTCGCCGGCACGACCTCCGGGTCGGCCCCGGCGGCCTCGGCGATCGCCTCCACCGTCTCTTCGAGCGTGAGCGCTCGGCGGTCACCGACGTTGTAGGCGGCGCCGGAGTCGCCGCGCTCGGCGACGACCCGGAGCGCGCTCGCGACGTCCTCGACGTACGCCCGGTGCCAGAGGTTCTGCCCGTCGCCGGGGACGACGACGCGGTCGTGCGAGAGCACGCGGTCGATCCAGTAGTCGAGCCGCTCCGTGTAGTCGTACGGCCCGTAGACGACGCACGGTCGGACCGCAATGGCGTTGACGCCCTCCTCGGCGGCGTCGGACACGATCCGGTCCCCTTCGGCCTTCCGGTTCCCGTACGTCTCGTCGCTCTCGTCGGTCGCCTGTTCGGGAGTGCACGGCTCTAGCGGCGTCTCTCCCTCGCGTTTCGGGATCGCCTCCGCGGCGTAGCTCGACCCCGACGAGACGTACACGTAGCCGTCGACGTCGGCGAACACGTCGACCGCGGTCGCCACGTCGTCGGGCCGGTAGGCGACGCAGTCGATCACGACGTCGGGGGCAGCCGAGAGCTTCGCCGTTCGGAGGTCGCGCTCGTTCGTCCGGTCGCCCTCTACGTGCGTCACGCGGTCGTCGTCGGCGAAGGGGTTCTCGTGACTGCCGCGGTTCAGCATCGCCACCTCGTACCCGTTCGCGAGCAGGTCCGAGACGGTGTGTCGCCCGATGAACCGGGTCCCGCCGATGACGAGCGCCGTGTCGGTCATAGGGGTTTTCGGTCCGTCGCCCTCAAAAGTGTGACCGAACCGAAACGGGCCGCGCGGCCAGGAGACCGACGATTCACTCCTCGTACTTCGGGCGCGGCCCGTCGCCGCGCCAGCGCCGGTAGAGGAGGTACGCAATGCCGAGCCCGAGGAACCACGTCGCGACCCCGATCACCGCGTATCCGATCCCGATCAGGAAGTCACCGGCCGGGAGTCCGAGCATACACCGACTCGGCGTCTCGGCGACATAAACGCTCCGAGCGAGGGCCAGTTACACGGTCCCGGCGTTCGTATCCCGCTTCATGACAGATCGCAGCCGTCGTCGGCCGTGGCTCGCCGCGCTGCTGGCGCTCGTCGTCTCTGGACTCGGACACGCCTATCTCCGCCGCTGGGCTCGCGCGTTCGGCTGGTACGTCGCGGTCACCGCGGCGGTCGTCGCGCTCGTTCCCGACGCGGCGGTCGACGGGCTCATCGCCGGCGACGTGCCGCCGTTCGCCGACGTGGCGCCGGCCCTGTTCGTCGCCGCCGCCAGCGTGATCGACGCGTACGTCACGGCGCACCGGCAGAACCGCGAATACGAACGCGAACGCCGGACGGCGACGGCGGATCTGCCCGATCGGGAGGCGTCGGCTGAGCGGACGACCGCCGCGTCGGGAACGAGCGCAACGACCGAGCCTCGGGACCAGCCGGCGTCCGACGAGACCTCCGGTGCGGACGCGGCCTCGTGTCCTCACTGCGGCCGCGAGACCGACCCGTCCTTCGACTTCTGTCAGTGGTGCGCCGAGCCGATCGACGGGTGAGGCCGACGCGAGAAAGCGACACGCGAGCTATCGGAACGCGGTCGACATCGAAAAGAACCGTTAAAATCGGGACGGCGACCGCCGCCTCAGAAGAGGTAGAACAGCGGGAAGATGAACACCCAGACGATGTCGACGAAGTGCCAGTAGAGGCCGAAGTACTCCACCGGCCGCTCGTCGTCCATATAGTGGCCCTGGTAGGCCCGGACGAACAGGTAACAGGCGATCAGGAGGCCGCCCACGACGTGAATGCCGTGGAGCCCCGTGGTGACGTAGTAGATCGACGCTTGTATCGGGTCACCGTGGGCGTTCGACGCGATCATCACGCCGCGGTCGAAGACCTCGTGGTGCCACTCCCACATCTTGATCGCCAGGAAGGTGAACCCGAGCAGGATCGTCGCACCGAGCGAGGCCAACAGGCCCTTCCGGCTGTTCCGGTGAGCGGCGACGAGCGCCAGGATCACCGTGAACGAGGAGGTGATCAGCACGAACGTGTTGATGAGCCCCGGCAGCGACTCCGTCAGCGGCTCCCACGTCATCCAGCCGGCGTTGTATCGGACGAAGATGGCCGCGGAGAGGAACGCGCCGAAGACGATCACGTCGGACGCCAGGAAGAACCACATCCCCAGCTTGACCTTCTCGACGCCGTTGAACGGCCACCGCTCGGCGAACTCGCTCGGCGGGGCGTAGAAGTCCTCTAATCCCCACATCACGCCGCTCGCGATCAGCCCGACGAGGCCGACGATGATGAACGTCGGGTAGAGGAGGTTCGAGATCTCGACGCTCGTCGACGCGAGCGACTCGCCGACGATGAACGTGACCGAGTCGGCGAACCCGGAGAGTCCGAACATGAAGAACGCGGTCATCAGCGAAAGGGCGAACGGCCAGATGCTCGCGTGGCTCGGGTGTTTGTCCCAGTACGGGTACTCCTTGATGTGGTCGGAGTGCGTGTCCCCCCCGTCGGTCGCGGCGTTGCCGTCGCTGTCGGTCTTCACCGCGGGCCCGCCGTCGGGGACGAAGTCCTTCACGAATTCGAGCTTCCCGGACGCGTACGAGGGGCGGTTCGGCCAGTTTTCGAGCGGCGGCGGCGAGGAGACCGCCCACTCGGCGGTCCGCGAGTAGTCCCACGGGTTGTCGCCCGCCTCGGGGCCCGAGACGTACGACTTCGCGAAGTTGTAGAACATGATGAAGAAGGAGAACCCGAGGATGAACGCCCCGATCGTCCCGATCTGGTGGAACGTCTGGAACTCGGGGTTGTACTCGAAGACGCGGCGCGGGGTCTCCCAGCCGAGGAACATGGAGAAGTACACCATGTTGAAGCTGACGAAGAAGATCACGAAGTGGAGCTTCCCGAGCAGCTCGTCGTACATCTTCCCGGTGACCTTCGGGAACCAGTAGTAGGCCCCGCCGAACAGCGCCGTCGCGCCCCCGAACATGACGTAGTGGAAGTGCGCCACCACCCAGTAGGTGCCGCGGAACTCGTAGTCGAGGACGATGGCGCCGAGGAACACGCCGGTGATGCCGCCGAGGATGAAGAGCAGCAGGGCGCCGAACGCGAAGAGGAACGGCGTCGTGAACTGGATCCGCCCCTTGATCAGCGTGTAGATCAGCGAGAACACGACGAGGTCGAACGGGAGCGAGATGCCGATGGTGGTCGCCATCATCAGCGTCTTGATCTCCAGGTTGATCGTCGTGAGGAACATGTGGTGCATCCACACGAGGAACGACTGGACGGAGATGAGACAGATGGAGATGATGACCCACTTCCGCCCGACGAGCCGGCGGCCGGAGAACGTCTGGAACAGCTCCAACATGACGCCCAGCGCCGGGAAGAAGACGATGTACACCTCCGGGTGACCGAAGAACCAGAACAGGTGCCCCCACAGGAGGGAGCCGCCCTCGGTCGCCGAGAAGTACACCGAACCGAGCACGCGGTCGGCGGCGAGGATGAGCCCCGCGGCGAGCATCGCGGCGAACGCGAACAGCATCATCCACACGGTCGCGAGGATGCTCCACGTGAACATCGGCATATCCATGATCCCCATCCCCTCGGCGCGCGAGTGGTGGATCGACACGAGGAAGTTCACCGACGAGGCGGTGACTCCGATGATGAAGACCGCGAGCGCGAGGACCGCTCCCGTCGACCCGATGCTCGGCGTGTACATCGGGATGTTGAGCGGTGCGTACATCGTCCACCCGGCGCTCAGCGTGCCGCCCTGGAAGAAGCTGACACCCAGCAGTACGCCGGAGAACAGGTACATCCAGTACGAGAGCGCGTTCAGCCGCGGGAACGCGAGGTCATCGGCGCCGATCTGGAGCGGGACGAAGTAGTTCGCGAAGCCGAAGGCGAACGGCGAGAGGAACCAGAACACCATTATCAGCCCGTGGGCCGTCACCGCCTCGTTGTACGCGAGCCCGGAGAGCACCTGATTCGCTGGGTCCCAGAGCTGAACGCGGATCAGCAGCGCCAGCACGCCGCCGAACAGCAGGAAGAACAGCGCGGTGATCGTGTATAAGATTCCGACGTCCTTGTGGTTCGTCGTCACGAGCCAGCGCTTGACGGAGGTCGTCGGCGGGAGCTCGCTCATGCGGGAACACCCCCGACGGCGGCGGCGCTCACGCTCGCGCTGGAGGAGTTACCCTCCGCGGAGTCGCCGCCCGTGCCCTCGTACCACTCCTGCCACTCGTCCTGCGGGAGGACCGTGATCTGTCCTTTCATCGCCGAGTGCCCCTGTCCGCACAGCTCGAAGCACTCGACCCTGTACGTGGCCTCACCGCCCTGCGCCTCGACCTCCTCGGAACTCACGGAGAACCAGTTGGAGTTGGTCTCTCCGGGGATAGCGTCGGACTTTATCCGTAACTCCGACGAGCCGAAGTTGTGCCAGACGTCGCGTGAGGTCACCTCGATGTCGATGCGCTGGTCGGCCGGCACGATCATCTCACCGGTCGTGGTGTGACCGTTCGGGTACTCGTACTCCCAACCGAACTGATACCCCTCGACGAGGATCTCGATATCGCCTTCGTCGCCCGTGTCGGGGCCCTCCTCTACGTAGAGGAGGATGCCGTACGCGTACACAACGAGACTGATGACGACGATCGCGCTCAGCCCGAACGACAGGAACAGCTTCTTGGCCTTCGGACCGCCCTGTCCCGTCGGGAGTTCGCCGACCGTCGGCGCGTCGAAGCTCTCTTTCGGTTCGCCTCCGTCGTCGCGGTACTTGTACACGTTCCACAGCGTGTATGCGACGACGATCGTCCCGACGAGGGTCCCGAGCGCGAGGAAGACGAAGAATATCTCCTCGAACACCTCCGCCTGCGCGCGCCAGTCGCCCCCCGGTTGCAGGATAATTGGATCTATCATGTTCCTCTATCAGCTCTTGAGTCACACTTGGCGATGGCACACTTAGCTCTTGTGTAGCGCGACCGGAAACCCCGTATCTGCTCCCCGATCCGACGCGTCTCCGACGGGGACGGGGAGCCGATCCGGACGTGTATACGAAGGCTATTTGTACACGCGAACGGACCGCCTAACAACGAACCCCACCATGGTCTCACTCACGCTCTTGAGCACGGCACTAATGGGGCTGCTCGCCGCGGCCACCTTCCTCGCCGTCGCGAAGGTCGGCGCGCGGCGAACGGCGCCCGGGACGGACGCGTCGCACGACAGATACGCCGCGGTCGTCGGCGCGCTTCGCGAGTTCGTCCGCCAGCCGGTCGTGTGGGCCGTCACCTTCGTCGTCGTCACGGTCGGCATCGGCGGCGTCGCGCTGCTCGCGGTCGGTAACTTCGGACTCCCGGAGGGGCTCTCCAGTAGCCTCCTCAGCGTCACCTACGCCGCGGTCGGGCTGCTCGTGACCGGCTTCGTCTTCCTCGGCGCCTACTTCGGCGCCCGGGAGCGCGGGCTCGGGAACGCGCACGGCGTCGCCGCGGGCTCGTTCGCCGCGGGACTCGTCTTCCTCGTCCTCATCGCCGTCCAGCTCCTCGTCGGCGTCATCGGCTGAGTGGGGCCCCGTCGACTCCTCTTTCGCGCCTCGCGCGCCGACCTCCCTACGCGACCGCGACGCCGTTCCGCGCGAGGAAGTCGCTCGCGGCCTTGATCTCGACCGGACTGCCGATGATCCGACAGTAGCCGTCGGCCTCGACGACCGTCACGGTGAACCGCTCTCGGAACCGCTCGCCGAGGCCGTCGAGGGCGCGACACGGGAGGACGATCTGCGTGCTGTCACGGAGGCTCGACGGATCGGGCATTCGACGTGCGTGTAGGTCGCGCGTCGCGGATATAACCGTATCGAAGTATCGACAGGACCGTGGCCGACTCGCACGGCCCGTCGCGGCGGACGGTCCCCGGACGGTTCTGACGGGACGGTGTGCGACCGGTTTGCGCCCCGCCCGCGAACCGTCCGACGGACCGAAGGAACACCTTTAACGAGGCGAACGGCCGACTGTACGCCAATGGGACTGGAAGAGGAGATCGAGGACCTCCGCGAGGAGATCGCCGAGACGCCCTACAACAAGGCCACGGAGGCCCACATCGGGCGCCTGAAGGCGAAGCTCGCGGAGAAGAAAGAGAAGCTGGAGAACCAGTCCTCCGCCGGCGGCGGCCACGGCTACGCGGTCGAGAAGCACGGCGACGCCACGGTCGCGCTGGTCGGGTTCCCGAGCGTCGGCAAGTCCACCCTCATCAACGCCCTCACCAACGCCGACAGCGAGGTCGGCTCCTACGAGTTCACGACGCTCGACGTCAACCCCGGCATGCTGAAATACCGCGGCGCGAACATCCAGATCCTCGACGTGCCGGGGCTGATCGAGGGCGCCGCTGGCGGCCGCGGGGGCGGGAAGGAGGTCCTCTCCGTCGTCCGGACCGCGGACCTCGTCGTCTTCATGCTCTCCGTCTTCGAGATCGAGCAGTACGACCGGCTCCGCGAGGAGCTGTACGCGACGAACATCCGCCTCGACGCCGAGCCGCCGAACATCAACATCCGGAAGACGCACAAGGACGGGCTCGGCGTGACGATGAGCGACGAGGTGAGCCTCGACGAGGAGACGGTCAAGCAGGTGCTCCGGGAGTACGGCTACGTCAACGCGAAGGTGACGATCCCCCACGACCTCACGATCGACGAGCTCGTCGACGCCGTGATGGACAACCGGGAGTACCTCCCGTCGATGGTGACGGTGAACAAGGCCGACCTCATCGACAAGAGCTACCTCCCGACCGTCAAGGAGGAGCTCCGCGAGCGCGACCTCGACCCCGACGACGTGCTCTTCATTTCCGCCGAGAAGGAGCTCGGACTCGACGGGCTCAAAGAGCGCCTCTGGGCGGAGCTCGGTGTCATCCGAATCTACATGGACAAGCCCGGCCGCGGCGTCGACTACGAGGAGCCGCTCATCCTCTTCGAGGGCGACACGGTCGGCGACGCCTGCGCGAAGATCGGCGGGGAGTTCGACGAGCGGTTCAAGTTCGCGCGCGTCTCCGGCGCGAGCGCGAAACACGACGATCAGCAGGTCGGGAAGGGCCACGAGCTGGCGGACGAGGACGTGCTCCGGATCGTCGCGCGGAAGTGAGCCCCCTGAGTTACAGGCCGAGCTCGCGGCCGAGCACGACGTGCTGGATCTCGCTCGTCCCCTCGCCGATCTCCATCAGCTTCGCGTCGCGGTAGAACCGCTGGGGCGCGAAGTCGGTGGTGTAGCCGTAACCGCCCAGCGTCTGGACGGCCTCCTCGGCGACCTCGCGGGCCGCCTCGCTGGCGTCGAGCTTCGCCAGCGCCGACTCCCGGGTGACCGACTCGCCGGCGTCGTACCTCGTCGCCGCCTTGTGGGTGAGCAGCCGCGCGCGCTCCGTCTGCCGGTGCATGTGGACGACCTTGTCGCGGATCGCGTCGAACTTCGCGATCGGCTTCCCGAACTGCTCGCGCTCGCCGGCGTACTCCTTCGCGGCCTCGTAGGCCCCCTGCGCGAGCCCGACCGACAGCGCCGCGATGGAGATCCGGCCGCCATCGAGCGTCTTCATCGTCTGGGTCCACCCCTCGCCCTCCTCGCCGAGCAGCCGGTCCGCCGGGATCCGCACGTCGTCCAGCTTGATCTCGCAGGTCGGCGAGGAGTTGAGGCCCATCTTGTCCCAGACGGTCGTGATCTCGAACCCGTCGTCCTCGGGGTCGACGATGAACGTCGAGATGCCGTCGTAGCCGGCGTCCGGGTCGGTGACGGCCTTCACCAGCACGCTGTTGGCGACGTTCGCGTTCGTGATGAATTGCTTCGTCCCGTTCAACACGTACTCGCCGGCGTCGGCGTCGAAGTCGGCGGTCGTGTCCATGTCGGAGGCGTCGGAGCCGCTGCCGGGCTCTGTGAGCGCCCACGCGCCGATCTCGCGTCCCTCGGCGAGCGGACGGAGCCACTCCTCCTTCTGCTCGGGGGTGCCGAACAGCTCGATCGGCTTCGCGCCGAGGGAGGTGTGGGCCGCGTACGAGAGGCCGATCCCACCCGAGACCCGACCGATCTCCTCGGTGACCAGGGCGTACATGAGCTGGTCGCCGCCGAGCCCGCCGTACTCCTCGCTCACGGGGACGCCCATCATGTCGAGGTCGTTCAGGTCGGCGAAGACCTCGTCGGGGAACCGGTGTTCGTCCTCGATCTCCTGGGCGATCGGCCGGATCTCCTCCTCGCAGAACTCCCGGACGGTGTCGCGTATCATCCGGTGTTCCGCGGGTAGCTCGAAGTCCATAGGCAAGAATTGCGACCCGCCGGCATAAACGATGCGAACGACCGTGATCGACCTCGAACGCCGTCCCTCGCGTCGATCGTCCCGGCTTTCCCCCGCGCCCCGGCGCTCCCCCCGACGTGACCATTTATGAGTCGGCGTCGCCTCGGTCCGCGCATGGAGTTCCGCCGGCTCGTGCGCGGTCGCGTGGACTGGCCCGACATCGAGCGGGTCGTCCGCGAGCTGGCGGACCGGTACGACCGCGACGAGATGCGGGTGCGCTTCCTCGACGCCGACAACTGGCTGTCGACGCCGATGGTCGTCGACGACGACCTGTTCGTGAAGGTGATCACGAGACAGAACACGCTCGTCCACACGCTGTTCACCACCGGGCGCAACCTCGGCGCGGTCTCCGCCGGTACCGAGGGGTTCTTCGAGCGGTACGAGACCCCATACGAGATGGCCCGCCACGAGCTGGAGGCGACCCGCAAGGTCCGCGAGCTCGGCGTCAACGCCCCGGAGCCGATCGAGGCGATGGAGGTCGGGGACCTCGGCGTGGTCGTCTTGGAGTACCTCCCCGAGTTCCGGACGCTCGACGAGCTCGACCGGGCGGCGGTCGCCGCGCTGGCCCCGGCGCTGTTCGAGGTCCTCCGAACGATCCACGACGCCGGGCTCGCCCACGGCGACCTCCGGGCGGAGAACGTCCTCGTGCGGGACGGCGAGCTGTACGTCATCGACGCGACGAGCGTGAGCGAGGCGGGCCGCGAGTCGGCGCGGTCGTACGACCTCGCGAGCGCGCTCGCGGCGCTGGAACCCCTAATCGGCGCCCCCGACGCGATCGACGCCGCGCTCGGCAGCTACTCGGCCGACGAGCTGCTCGCGGCCCGGCAGTTCCTCGACTTCGTCGCGATCCGCCCCGACCACGACTTCGAGGCCGCGGAGCTGAAGGGGGAACTGGAGAAGCGGACGACGTAGGGGTGGACGCTCCCGCTTGGCCTATCCGGCGGTCGGGTCCGGCGACTCGTCGGGGGACTCGGCGCGCTCACGGCTGACGATCCAGATGCCGACGGCCATCAGCGCGCCGCCGGCGAGGAAGCCCGGACCGAGCGCCTCGCCCAGCAGCGCCGCGCCGAGCGCCGCCCCGACGACGGGCTGGGCGAAAAAGAACGCGGCGACCGTCCCGGCGGAGACGTACTCCAGCCCCTTGTACCAGAGGAACCACGCCGCCGCCGTCGACGCGACCCCGAGGTACGACACGGCGCCGACCGACTCGGCGGTCAGCGGGATCGCGGCCGGCGAGAGCCCGAGGTACCACAGCTCGCCGTCGGCGAGGACCCCCAGCATCGGGACGCTCGCCAGCGAGGAGTACGTCGCCGCGCGGAGCGCCCCGTGGCGTCTGACCGCGCGGAGCCCCCAGACGGTGTAGCCGGCCCACGCCGCGCTCCCGACCAGCAGAAGCGCCACGCCGAGGAGGTTGCCGGCGGCGATCGACGCGAGCTCGTACTGCCCGGCGAGGACGACCGCGGTGCCGACGCCCGCGACCGTCATCCCGCCCGCCTTCGCCGCCGTGACGCGCTCGCCGAGCACGAGCGCGCCGAGCGCGACGGTGAACACCGGCGTCAACACCGTCAGCAGCGACCCCTGGCTGGCGTTCGTCAGCTCGGTGCCGACGAACTGGGTCGCGACCGTCAGCGTTACCCACCCGCCGAGCGCCGCGAACGTCGCCCACTCGTCGCGCGACGGCCCGGGGCCGCCCCGGCCGGCGACGACGAGCCAGAGCGCTCCGGCGCCCAGCGCCACCCGGAGGAAGCCGAGCGTCACGGGCGGGATCAGCGCGAACCCCCACTTGCTGACGACGTACATCCCGCCCCACAGCGCCGCGGCTGCGAGGGGGGCGAGGGCGAACGCGTACCGTCCGAGAGCGGTTGGCATGGTGTAGGCCGGAGACCGAGTCCCGGTCCGTTCGCCGGAGGGCGGCGGCGCGTGATGAAGACGGCGATACGGGTCGACTCCGGCCGCGTCGGTCGCGGCCGGGTCTCAGCCGCCCAGGTACAGCTGCGAGACCTCTTCGTCGTTCAGCAGCTCCTCCGGCGTCCCCTCGAACCGGACGGTCCCCTGGTCGAGGACGTAGCCGCGGTCGGAGATGCCGAGCCCCTTCGTCACGTTCTGCTCGACCATGAGGATCGCCGTCTCCATGTCGTTGACCTCCCTCACATCGTCGAACACGTCGTCGGCGGTGTTGGGCGCGAGCCCCGCCGACGGCTCGTCGATGAGGAGCACGTCGGGCTCCATCACCAGGGCGCGGGCGAACGCGAGCACCTGGCGCTGGCCGCCGGAGAGCGTCTTCGCCTTCGAGCCGCGCTTCTCGTCGATGATCGGGAAGCGGTCGTACAGCGTCTCGATCACCCCGTCGAGGCCGCCGTCCCGGGCGACGCCGCCCATCCGGAGGTTCTCGTCGATCGTCAGCGAGCCGAACACGTTGTCGGTCTGGGGGACGTAGCCGATCCCCTCGCGGACGATCTCCTCGGGCGGCATCCCGCCGATGTCGCGGCCGTGGTACTCGACGGTCCCCGTCCACGGGGTCAACATCCCGAACGCCGTCTTGAGCACCGTCGACTTCCCGGCGCCGTTCGGGCCGACGAGACAGACGATCTCGCCCGGGTCGAGCCGGACCGAGAGGTCGTCGAGCACCTGCACCTCGCCGTATCCCCCGTCGACGTTCGACAGCGAGAGCACGGGACCGGTTCCGTCGTGGACCCCGTCCGCGGGGCCGGTGGTGTCGTCGCTCATGTGCCGCCTCCGAGGTACGCGTCGATGACGCGGTCGTCGTTTCTGACTCCCTCCGGCGTCCCCTCGGTCAGGACGTGTCCCTGATCTAAGACGACGATCGGGTCCGCCAGGTCCATCACGAACTCCATGTCGTGCTCGATGAGCAGGAACGTCGTCCCCTGCTCGTTGAGCCGCCGGATCTGGTCTTTGAGCTTCTTCGCGAGCGTCGGGTTCACCCCCGCGACCGGCTCGTCGAGAAGCAGGATCTCCGGCTCGGCCAGCATCGCCCGCGCGAGCTCGACGAGCTTCATCTGACCGCCGGAGATGTCGGTCGCGGGCTGCGTCGCGAGGTGGTCGATCTCGAACTCCGCTAAGATTCGCTCCGCCTCGGCGAGGTTCGCCGCCTCGCTCTCGCCGACCGACCCGGGCGACGCGAACAGCCTGAGGAACGACTCGCCGGGCTGTTGCCGCGGGCCGATCAGCATCGCCTCGCGGACCGTCATCCCCTCCAGCTTGCGGGGGGTCTGGAACGTCCGGATGAGCCCGTGCTCAGCGACCTGATAGGGCTCCATGCCGGTCACGTCGGTCCCGTTCACCTCCACGGTCCCCCCGTCCGGCTCGTAGAAGCCGGAGATGAGGTTGAACAGCGTCGACTTCCCGGCGCCGTTCGGTCCGATGAGGCCGGTGATCGTGCCGCGCTCGACCGCGAACGAGGCGTGGTCGGTCGCCGCGAGCCCCCCGAACGACTTCTGGAGGTCGTCGACGCGCAGGACGACGTCGTCCTTCGGGAGGGCGCCCTCACTCATCGTCCCCACCTCCCTTCTGCTCCCGGACGCCGGTGTCGGGCGTTTCGGGCGTTCCGCCGCGGTCGACCGCGCTCGGCCAGATCAGCTCGCGCTGCGGTGGGAGGATTCCCTGCGGCCGGTAGCGCATGACGGCGACGATGACGACGCCGATCAACAGCAGCCGCAGCGGCGCGGGGTCGATCGGCAGCGCCACGTCGTTGAGGAAGCGCGTCCCCTCGCGGATGGTGACGATGACGATGCCGCCGAACAGCGCCCCGCGGTTGGAGCCGCTGCCGCCCAGGATCACGGCGACCCACGCGTAGAACGTCGTGATCGGGTCGAGGTCGCCCGGCCCGACGTAGAGGTTCAGGTGCGTGTAGAAGACGCCGGCAAGCGCCATGATCAGGCTCCCGATGACGAACGACTGCATCTTGAACGAGTAGGTGTTCTTGCCGAGCGCCCGGGCGAGGTCCTCGTCGGAGCGGATCGTGCGCAGCACCCGCCCCCACGGCGACCGGTGCGCGCGCCGGAGGACGAAGTACGCGGCCCCCGCGAACGCGAGCACCAACAGGACGTTCAGCGACGCCTGCCAGAACGCGGTCTCCAGGATCACCGGCGACCCGGGGATCACTTCCACCCGGAGCCCGGGCATCGCCTCCGGGAACGTCGAGAGCACCGGCCACCCGGCGAAGAAGCCCGGGATACCGCGGAGCCCCGCGCTGCCGTTCGTCAGCCAGCGCTCGTTGAGGACGACCAGCCGCACGACCTCCGCGAGCCCGAGCGAGGCGATCGCGAGGTAATCGGCCCGGAGCCGGAGCGTCGGGATGCCGATAAGCAGCGCCAGCACGAACGCGACGACGAGCGCGACGACGAGCCCGACGAGCGGGTTGAACCCGCCTGCGATCGGCGACCCGCTCGCGGTCATCAGTGCGGAGCCGTACGCGCCGATTCCGAAGAACGCGGCGACGCTGAAGTTGATCAGCCCGGTGAATCCCCACTGGGCGTTCAGTCCGAGCGACAGCAGCGCGTACATGCCCGCCAGTCCGACGAGGAACAGGAAGTACGTCGGACCGAGCGCGCCGGTGAGCAGCGCGACGAGGAGGAACAGCAGAAACGTGACGCTGACGCCGAGTACCCATCCCTCCGGGCGGGTCAGGTCGTCGAGCGCCCCCTGCGGATCGTCGAGGAGGCTCACGTCGCTCCCTCCCCGGCGATCCCGTTCGGCCGGACGAGCAGCACCGCGACCATGATCAGGAACGCGATCGCGTTCGCGTACTCGATGGTGATCAGGTTCTCCAGGGCGGTCGCGAGCCACCCCGGCCAGATCGGGAGCGCCTCGACCACTGTCGAGAAGAACGGTGTCAACTGGTTTATCATGCCGATGAGGAAGCCGCCCGCCATCGCGCCGTAGACGGAGCCGATCCCGCCGAGGATCACCGCCGCGAAGATCACCAGCAGGAGATTAAAGCCCATCCGCGGCGAGAGCTGGTTGAACAGGCCGAGGAACACGCCCCCGGCGCCCGCGAGCCCGGCGCCGATGACCCACGTCCACAGCTTCACGCGCTTCGTTCGGATACCGCTGACCCGCGCGAGGTCCGGGTTGTCCGCCATCGCCCGCATCTTCCGACCCAGGTCGGTGTACTGCAGCAGGACGTGGAGCCCGACGACGAGTACCACCGCGGACGCGACGATCGCGAGGTCGTGGAGCGTTATCCGGACCCCGTACGGCACCAGCGACTCGATCGGTCGAAGCGGCTGTAGGTCGAACCGGGTGAAGTCGGAGCCGAAGCGGATCTGGATCACCGCGCGGTAGATGAACGCGATCCCGATCGACGTGATCAACAGCCCGATCGAGTCGACGTCGAGCGGCTCGTAGATGAGCTTCTCCGTGCCGACCGCGACGATCGCCGCGGCGGCGATGCCGGCGACCAGGGCGACGAAGAAGCCGTACGGCAGTCCCAGCACGGCGCCGCCGAGCCCGCCGACCGCGCCGAAGGTCACGAGCGACGTGTACGCACCGATCGTCATCGTGTCGCCGTGCGCGAAGTTCGCGAAGTCGGCGATGCTGTACACGAGCGACAGTCCGATGCTCCCGAGGACGATGATGCTGCTGAAGACCAGCCCGTTGGCCAGGTATCCGAGGACGGTCATCGGTCTCTATCAGCCTTCGATGAAGTCGATGCCTTCGTACGCGTGGTCTTGGACCTCCAAGACCTGAAGGAAGCCGACCGGGTCCCCGTTCTCGTCGAAGTCGATGGGGCCGCTGACCCCCTGATAGTCGACGTCGTCGGGCCCGCCGCCGTCGGCGAGGATCTCGCTGGCGGCCTCGAACGATGTCACTTCCTCGCCCTCGGGGCCGGAGACGCGTCGGACGGTCTCCTGAAGCGCCGCGCCGGTGAACTCGTCGGCGGCCTGAATCGCGAGCGCGGCGTTGATCACGCAGTCGTACGCGTACGCCGCCCACGACGTCGGCTGCCGGTCGTACTCCGACTCGAAGGCGTCCGCGAACGACTGGTAGTTCTCCTCCTCGATCGGCGCGGAGGGGACCACGATCTTCATCCCGTCGATGCTCCCCTCCGGGGTGTTCTCCAGCACGTTGTCGCCGGAGACGGAGTCGGCGCCGTAGAACTGCGCCTCGTAGCCCGACGAGAACACCTCGTTGACCATCGTCGAGAACTCGGCCTGGTAGGTGATGAACAGCCACGCGTCCGCGCCCGAGCCGTTCATCTCCGAGACGACGCTGGAGTAGGACTGCTGCTCCTGGTCGTGGGGCGTGTTGTAGACGACCTCCCCCTCGTACGCCTCGACGAACGCGTCCGTGAGGCTCTGGCCGTAGTCGTTGTTGACGTAGGTGATCGCCACCTCGTCGTAGCCGTCGTCGCTGATGAGGTTCGAGAGCGCGAGCGACTGGCTGCGGCCGGACGGCGACATCCGGAGCAGCCCAGGGAAGTCGGTGAGGTTGAGCCCCGTGGAGTTCTGGCTCAGCTGGACGACGTCGGTCCCCTCGACGACGCTCTCGTAGATGGCCAGCGAGACGCCGGACCCGACCGCGCCGATGAGGAACGGGACGCCGTCCTGGTTGACGAGCTTCTGGGCGGCCGCGATCCCGCCCTGGTTCTCGCTCTCGGAGTCCTCGACGATCAGGTCGAGTTCCCGGCCGTTGATGCCGATCTCGTTTACCCGAGAGAGAGCGAGGTTGACGCCGCGCTGGTTCCGCTCGCCGAACGCCGACAGCGACCCGGTCTGTGAGTCGACCATTCCGATCTCGTACGGGCCGGCCGATCCCCCGTCGTCGCCGTCGCTGCCGTCGCTTCCGTCGCTTCCGTCGTCACCGTCGCTTCCACCGTCACCGCCGTCCTCGCCGTCGCTCCCGTCGCCGCCGTCGTCAGTCGTGCTCAGACAGCCCGACAGGGCGACGAGTCCCGCACCGCCGGTCAGTTTCAGCAGGGTTCGCCGGTCCGCCACATCCGTGGTATCTCGTGACATATGTGACCTGATATTCCCGTGGACATCCGGGTATCTTAATCCCGGCCCGTCCATGGTCGGGTCGACCGCACATGTTCTTTTCGTCCGCCGTGGCGGTCGTGACGAGCGTTTATTTAACGCAAACTACAGCGATATAATTGGTCGGGTGCCCATATATACCGATAGGGATCCGCGGTGATCGTATGATACCGCCCATCGCGAGCAACTTCGTCGCCGGGGAGACGCCGGAGGCGGCGCTCGCCCACGTCGAGGGACTCAACGACCGCGGCGTGGCCGGCATCCTGAACCTGCTCGGCGAGCATTACGAGGAACGTCCGCCCGCCGACGCGGACGCGGACGCGTACGTCGACCTCGTCGAGGCGATCGCCGAGCGCGGCGTCGACGCCTGCGTCTCAGTGAAGTCCAGCCAGATCGGGCTCGACGTCGGCGACGCCGTCTTCGAGGAGAACCTCGCGCGGATCGTCGAGGCGGCCAACTCGCCCGCGGCGACCGGCCCGGACGGGACGGGCACGTTCGTCTGGATCGACATGGAGGACCACGAGACCACCGACGTGACGCTCGACGCGTTCGAGCGCCACGCGGTCGCGACCGACGGCAACGTCGGCGTCTGCGTCCAGGCGAACCTGAAGCGCACGCGAGACGACCTCGAACGCCTCGCCGACCTCCCGGGGAAGGTCCGGCTCGTCAAGGGCGCGTACGACGAGCCAGCCGAACTCTCGTACAAGGAGAAGGCCCGCGTCGACGAGTCGTACCGCGACTGCCTCGCCTACATGTTCGAGGCGTTCGACGGCGGGATCGCGGTCGGGAGCCACGACCCCGCGATGATCGAGCACGCGAAGCAGCTCCACGCCGAGCACGGCACCCCCTACGAGGTGCAGATGCTGACCGGCGTCCGGGAGTCGGCGCAGTTCGAGCTCGCGGCCGAGGACGACGTGGCGGTGTACCAGTACATCCCGTACGGCTCCAAGTGGTTCTCGTACTTCTACCGGCGGATCCGGGAGCGCAAGTCGAACGCGCTGTTCGCGCTGCGGGCGGTCGTCGGGAACTGATCGGGTCCGGCCGGGGATCGGCGTTCAGGCGTCAGCGACCGATGTTCAGGGATCGGGGGCGTCCGACGACTCCGCGCCGGCCGCCGACGCCGGTCCTTCCCCATCGAACGCCGCGAGGCCGCCGTGCCGGATAACGGTCGCGACCGCGTTGCCGGCGAACAGCAGCGCGCCGGCGACGACGAGCGCGCCGCCGAGGGGGCGAACGACGCCGGCGGAGGGCCCGAGGGCCGGTCCGAGCGAGGCGACCGCGGGCGAGACCGCGGCCGCGAGCAGGAGACCGGCGCCGAGGACGGTCGCGGCGAAGTCGGCCGTCGCGACCCGGGGCGCCGTAGAGGTCGTCGATCGCGGGCACGCGCTCCAGCCCGACCCGGTCGGCGTACCGGTCGAGCCAGACGATGAACGGGACGACGTGGTAGAGGCTCCCGACGACGACGAAGCCGACGAGCGCGCCGAGCAGGACGGGCCCGACCGCGGGGTGTCCGAACCGAACCCCGGGGCCGAGGGGGTCGACGGCCCACGTCGCGGCCGCCGTCGCGCTCCACGCGAGCGTCGCGGCGGCGACGACCGCGTACCGCGAGAGCATCGGCGTCGCCGGCGCGGTGGCGTCGCGGAGCCGGCGGAGGAGGACTCCCCCGGCGACCGCCGCGCCGCCCGCGGCGAGCAGCCCGCCGGCGGCCGCGAGGGGCGAGACTCGGAACAGCCGCCCGCCGGCGAGTGAGATCACGCCGACCGGGTACGCCGCGGTCTCGGCCCGCGCGAGCCGCTTCTCGACCGGGAGCGCGTCGGTCTGCGTGAACATCGGACCGAGCTGGTAGAGGGCGCCGAAGACGGTCGCGAGGACGCCGCCGAGGACCGCGGCGCACGTCCGGGTATGAGCGACACCGAATCGGTCCTCGACGTGCGCGGGCGCGACGCTCCGCCGTTCCCGGTCATCAGCGACGCGCTCGACGAGCTCGGCCCGGACGACCGCCTGCGGCTCGTGAACGACTTCGAACCGGTTCCGCTGTACGACGTGCTGGCGGACCGCGGCTTCGAACACGAGACCGAGCGGGTCGACGACGACGAGTGGCACGTCACGATCGAGCGCGTCTAAGCGGCGGCGGCCGCGACCGCCGTCGCCGTCCCTTTTACATCCCGAGCCGAACAGTTCGCCTCGTACCCCCGGCGTCCGGGAATCCTCGCCGAAGGTATTCCCCTAACCCTCGTACGCCGAGACGCATGACCCGACGCACACTCGGCCGGCGGACGTTCGTCCGAACGACCGCGGCGCTCGGCGCGACGACCGCGCTCGCCGGCTGTGGCGGCGGCGGCGACGGAAGCGACGCCGAGAGCGGCGATGGCGGCGATGCCGGCGGCGGCGGAGGCGGCGGAGGCGGCGGCAGCGGCAGCGGCGACCGACAGTACCTCTCGGAGGAGCCGGACTACGGCGGCTTCCTCGACGACGCGACCAACTACGAGCGGACGGTCGACATGGCGGGCGCCGACTCGGTGACCGTCGACGTCGGCGCCGGCGACGGCCTCTCGTTCGGGGCGGCCGCGGTCGCTGTGTCGACGGGAACGACCGTCACCTGGGAGTGAACCGGCGAGGGCGGCCAGCACAACGTCGCCGGCGCCGACGGCAACTTCGAGAGTGAGACCGTCGGCGAGGAGGGCCACACCTTCCAGCACACCTTCGAGGAGTCCGGCGTGTACACCTACGCCTGCACGCCTCACCAGGCGGTCGGAATGAAGGGGGCCGTCCACGTGGAGTAAGCGCTCGCCGACCGCGATCGATCCGCGTCGCGAGGAGGAAACGACCGACCTCGACCACCCCGACCTCGACCACCCCGACCCTCACCCCCACCGATGCCACAAGCACGACTCCTCGTCGACCTGCCCGACGGCCCGTGGATAGCCGACGTTTCACGCGAGTTCCCTGACGCGGGGTTCCGCGCGCTCACCGCGGTCCCCGGCGAGGACGCCGGCTTCGCCCTCGTCAGGGTCACCGCCCGCGACGTCGACGCGGTGCTGTCGGCGATGGAAGCTCACGACGCGTTGACCTCGGTGTCGGTGATGGCGCGAGAGGAGGGCGTCGCCACGGTCAGGCTGGAGACGGACGCGCCCCTGCTGCTGCTGGCCGCGAAGCGCTCCGGCCTCCCGATCGAGATGCCATTGGACATCGAGGACGGCGCGGCGGAGGTCGAGGTCACCGGCGAGCACGAGCGCGTCGCCGAGATGGGCCGCCGGCTGAGCGAGCTCGGCCTCTCGTTCGAGGTCGAGCGCGTGCGCCAGCGCGTCGACCCAGCCCGGCTGTTGACGGACCGACAGCGCGAGCTCCTGCTCGCGGCCGTCGACCTCGGCTACTACGACGTGCCGCGGGAGGCCACCCTGACGGAGGTCGCGGAACACGTCGGGATCGCGAAGTCGACGTGCAGCGAGACGCTCCAGCGCGTCGAGCGAACGGTGGTCCGGGAGTTCGTCGACGACCTCCCCAGCCGACCCGTCGACGCCGAGATCTCGGCCGCCGACCCCTGATCACTACCGACGATCCCCATGACATCTACCACCGACGACCACGACGAGACGGCCGAACCGATCACCGACCGGGTTCACGACAACTCCTGGTCGGCGAACTTAGAGGAGCCGAAGTACGCCGACGACCCCGAGCTGGCGGTCCGCGACGCGCTGGCGGCGGTCGACCACACGACCGCCGGGAACCACGTCAACCTCGTCACCCACGGGGACCTCGGCCATCCGGAGGAGTTCCTTTACGACGCGCTCCGCGAGGAACGCGACGGCCTCGACCCGGAGTACGTCGAACGGTGCGGGTGCGGCGGTCACGTCACCCGCGTGGACGTGCCTTGAGGGGCAGAATCGAGCGAGCGGCGGCCCGTTCGCCGCCACGAACCGACCGGCACCGGCGGGCGCCCCGCGTCCGCCGCCATTCTTAATCCGGCCGCCGCGTAGGTGCGCGTGTGCCTCCCGAACCGACCCTGCCGTTCGCGGACGGTCCGGGACCGATCGGGGACCTCGTCGACCCGGTGCTCGCGGACCCGTCGCCGTCGCTGTTGACCGCGGTGATCGAGGCGTACCGCGAGGCGGCGCCGGCGGTCGTCGATCCGGACCCCTCGACGCTGCGCGGGCCGAGGTTGACCGAAGAGTCCCCGGTGTCGGCGTCGGACTCGCTCGCCTCGGACCTCCCGACGCTCACCGTCCTCGCGACCGACCGCGCGATAGACGCCGTCGTCGACCCCTTCCGCCCGGCGAGCCGGCTCTCGGCGCTCGCGGAGACGGGTGCCCTGGACCTCCGAACGCTGTCGGAGCCGCAGCCGAACCCGGTACTCGCCGGTCGGGAGACGGGACACGCGCTCGTCCCGGGTGGGAACGGGGACGGGGACGACGACGGCGCCGGCCCGAGGGAGGCGTGGTGTCGCGTCGGCGACGACCCGGCGCTCCGGGAGCGCTACGCCCCGCTCGTCGAGTCGGCCGAACGGCGTCGCCCGCGAGCGCCGAGTCGCCGTCGCGTGTACGGCTCGCTCCGGGAGCGCTGCGGCGTCGCCGTCGCGGGCGACGCGATCCGGGCCCTCGACGCCGAGGTCGTCGGGGACTCCGCCGGCGACGCGTCCGGAGGCGACCCCCTCGACCTGGCCGGCGCACGGCGCCGCGCGTACGTCGCCGGCGTTCGCCGCGGCGCGCTCGACCGTAACCTGCGCCGCGCCTGCGAGGACGCCGGACTCGGGAGCTCGGCGACGTTCACGCGGGTGAAGCGGGAGCTCCGAGAGGCGGGGCTGCTCGGCACGGAATCCGTCCCGCAGCCGGTCGGCCGGCCGCGGGAGCGGCTCGTCGCTCGCGGCGCGCTCGCCGAGGCGGACGGGACGAGCGAAGCGGTCGCGGCGGTCGCGAACGCGATCGGGCGATAGACGGTCGAGTGCCGGGACGGTCGGAGTAATCCGACGCCGACCGCCCTCAGTCGTCCTTCGTCTTGATGTCGGCCGAGAGCCCCTGCGCCATCTCGATCTCCTTCGAGTTGTTCAGGGTCCAGGCGGTGCGGTCGGTGACGGCCTCGATGGCCTCTCGGGCCGACGGGTAGCCGTTCCCGGACTTCTTCACGCCGCCGAAGGGGAGCTGGACCTCGGCGCCGATACAGGGGAGGTTCCCGTACGCCAATCCGAGCTCCGCGCGGTCGCGGTAGTAGTTGATCTGCCGGTAGTCCTCCGAGATGACCGCGCCGGCGAGCCCGTACTCGGTATCGTTCTGGATCTCGACGGCGCGCTCGATGTCGCCGTCGTACTCGAGGAGCGCGACGTGCGGGCCGAACACCTCCTCGTGGGTACAACGGAGGTCGGCCTCGGGGTCGGCCTCGTAGACGAACGGGCCGATCCAGTGGCCCCCCTCGTGCCCGTCCGGGATCTCGTCGGCGTCGAGGTCGGTGCGGTCGACGAGGACGTTCACGCCCTCCTCGCGGGCGAGCGCGTTGTACTCGGCGACCTTCTCGTGGTGCTCCGCCTCGATGAGCGGCCCCATGAACGTCTCCTCGTCGAGCGGGTCGCCGACGGCGACGTCCTCGGCGATCTCCACGAAGCGCTCCTTGAACTCGTCGTACACGTCGGTGTGGACGATCAGGCGCTCGGAGGAGACGCAGCGCTGGCCGGTCGTCTTGAACGATGACATCACCGCGGAGTGGACCGCGACGTCGAGGTCCGCTTCTTCCGTGACCACGATAGCGTTCTTGCCGCCCATCTCGCAGGCGGCGCGCTTGCCGGCGACGCCGCCGAGCTTGTCCTGGATGTGGTGGCCGACCTCGGCCGAGCCGGTGAAGACGACCGTCTCGACGTCGTCGTGCTCGACGATCGCGTTACCGGCGTCGCCGAACCCCTGGACCATGTTGAACACGCCGTCGGGGATCCCGGCGTCGTCGAACATCTCCGCGATGATCTGCGCGCACCACGGGGTCTGCTCGGCCGGCTTGAAGACGACGGTGTTGCCCTCGACCAGCGCGATGGCCATGTGCCAGTAGGGGATGGCGACCGGGAAGTTCCACGGGGTGATACAGCCGGTGACGCCGCGGGGCTTCCGGCGCATGTACGCGTCCTTGGACGGAATCTCCGAGGGGACGATGTCGCCCGACGGGTGGCGCGCGTCGCCCGCGGCCCACTCGACCATGTGCGCGGCCTCGACCACGTCGGCCTTCCCCTCGCTGATCTCCTTCCCGCACTCCTTGGTGACGACCTCGCCCAGCTCGTCGGTGCGGTCGCGGAGCTCGTGGTACACGTCCCAGAGGTACTCCGCGCGCTGGATCCGGGAGAGCTCGCGCCACTCGTCGAACGCCTCGTCGGCGGCGTCGACCGCGCGCTCGACGTCCGCGGGGGTCCCCCGACGGAACTCGCCGAGTGACTCCCCGGTCGCCGGGTTTTCGCTCTCGAAGGTCTCCGAGCCCGCGCCGGAGACCCACTCGCCGTCGACGTAGTGTTGATACGGATCCGACATGCACGGTAGTTGCCGGCGATCCGTCCAAATATCCCACCCGACCATGGTCGGTAGACTCTTTTCTATTCGCTGCCAAGGACGCGGTAACGATGGCAACGACCGACGCGGCCGGGGCGGACGGGTGGTCCGGAACTCGGCTCACGCTCGACCTGTGGCACCCGAACTGCTGGGCGATCGAGGCGACGAGTCGGACCGACGGCGGCGTGCTCGCGCACGCCATCTACAACTCGCCGCGGACCGACGCCGACGCGCCGAACTCGGTGAACGGCCTGTTCACGGCCTTCGCCGACACCAACGACGCGGTCGAGGCGCTGCTCGACGCGATCCGCGACTCCGACCGCGCGGGGAACCTGCTCGAACTGCAGGAGCGCTTCGGGCGCGCGCGCGACGCCCCGGGCAACGTCGTCCGCGAGTTCTTCTTGGAGTACGACCCGGCCGACATGGTGTGTCCCACGCTGCTCGAACACGGCTTCGTCCACAGCGCCCCGGTCCGGATCGAGGGCGGGCGCGAGGAGTGGCAGGTGTGCTTCGTCGGCGAGCGCACCGAGATACGAGAGGCGCTCGACGCGGTGCAGGCGGACTCGGGCGCCGAGGTGACCGTGGAGTCGATGTCGTCGTCGGGGTACGCGGGGCAGACCCCCCGCGAGCAGCGGCTCGACACGCTGACGCCGACGCAGCGGGACGTGTACGAGCACGCCCGCGACGCGGGGTACTACGAGTGGCCGCGTCAGGCGTCGACCCGCGAGCTCGCCGACGACATGGGCGTCTCGAAAACGACGCTGCTCGAACACCTCCGGAAGGCGGAGTCGAAGCTGCTGGACCCGTAGCTCGGGACCGCTGGTCGTTCGCCTCGTCGAGGCTCTCGGCAGCCGAGACGTTTCGAAATTCGTGCGGTTAGCACGGATAGGGCGACGATCGATAGCGGGAGTAGGTGTATCGGTACGGTTGAGTGATTGTTTATAAATGAGCGGGTGGTGTCGCTGTCGGCCATTCATCCGTGACTAACGATGCTACGGTGAACACTTCCAAAGCCCCACCTGCACGGCACCGCACAGCACCTCACACCTCCCCAGCCTCGTCGCTGGCGCGGAACGCGCCAGCGACTCCCTCGCGCGGTGCTGCTCGGCCGCGAAGCGGCCTCGCAGGCACGCGCCACCGCACAGCGCGTACATTCATACGGAATCGTCGCAGTCGCTCGCGACAATTTAAATAGCTAATCGCTGACGGCGAACTGCAACACCCACTCCCGCTACCGCTCAGGAGGGATTCACCGGCGGACGGCCGTTTCAGCTCTCGTTCGACGGGCTCATCGCTTCCCCGACGACATCGATAAGCCGACCCGATCGGCGAGCTCCGGGTCGGACATGTCCGGGCCGGACACTCGACTGAGGCCGACTGCCAGCGTGACGGTCATGAGCGCGAGCAGTCCTCCGACGGCGAGGAAGAAGCCGGTTACCCCGACCGTGACGAGCAGCGTCGCTCCGAGCAGCTCACCGCCCACCGCGGCGAGGAGAGCGACCACCGCGAGTCCGAGCAGTCGATCTTCGTATTTCGTGGTCATACAGGTCCTTCGGAGCCGAACGGAGTTAAGCCGCACCCGACACCTGTCGTTATGTCTCACGCTGCCACGCGTCACCGAGTGATGTCGGCCGCGGGGGGATCGTCGGCGCGCCGCAGGACGGCGAGGAGCTCGCGTTCCCGCGGTCCGAGCCGTGTCCACTGGGTCATGGGCGGTCGGAGCCGAACGGACGCGTTCGACCCCGCCGGTGATCAGTACGGTCGAACCCCGCGAATAGCTACCGGCGAACCGTTCGGAGGTTTAACCACGGTCCCCGTTCCCGAACGTCTGCGAGAAGAGCGCCGCGGTCACGATCCGCAGGTGTTCCGACACCGTGGACTTCGCGAGGTCGAACTCGGCCGCGACGTCGGCCGCGGAGGCGCCGCCGGCCTCGAAGTACCCCTCCTCGGCGGCGATCGTCGCGATCTCGGCCTGCCTGTCGGTCACGCCGGCGAGGTCGACGGGGACCACGTCGCTGCCGAGCTCTCCCTCCTCGCCTCCGCGGTCGACGCAGAGCCGGCGGAGCTCCACGCCGAGTCCGGCGGCCTCGCACTCGTCGACGATCGCCCGCAGCTCCTCGTGACCGGTCAGGACGAAGGAGAGCAGGAGCTCGCCGTCCTCCATCTCCGTCCGGCGCGGCGAGACGGGGAAGTTCTCGAACGCCGCCGGGAGCCCGCCGCAGGAACACCCCGTACAGGCGGCGTCGCCCTCTCCCGGCGGCGAGGGGCCGCGTCCGTCGGTTCCGGTCTCGTCGCCCCCCGGCCCGCCGGCGCGTCTCGGGCCCACCACGGTACCGCCGTCGGTGGCCGCGTCGTCAGCTGCGCGGCCACCATCCGTGCCCGCGTCGTCAGCTGCGCGGCCACCATCCGTGCCCGCGTCGTCGGCTGCGCGGCCACCCTCCGCCGCCGGGCGCTCACAGGCGATCTCGTAGCGGCCGTGCGCCCGGCCGCCGAACTCGACGAGATCGAGTCCGGTCGGCGGGTCGTCGGCGACGAACTCGACTCGGTCGTCCGCCGAGTCGACGCGCAGGTCCTCCACCGGGGTGCTCGACGAGAGCGCGGCCACGGGACAGCGGTCGCAGGCAGAGACGGAGAGTTCGGCGTGGATCCCGTCGGTCACGGACAGACGTAGGCCCTCCAGGATTCATATAACGCGGAGCGGTTTCCAACGCGGTGAAAAGCCGTCGCGCGTCTCCGCGACCCCGGCCTCCGCGGTCGTTCGCCGAGATCCCGCGATCCGTTCCGGTGAGCGCGCCCTTTTGACGCCCGGGTCGGAACCGGACCGTATGCCGCCGCTGGAACTGCCGCTCGGGCTCGGCACGTCCGGGCTCGACGACCCCGCCGAGTGTACCGCCACCGTGACCGCCGCCTTAGAGGCCGGCTACCGCCACGTCGACACCGCGCAGATGTACGACAACGAGGCCGCGGTCGGCGAGGGGATCGCCGCCGCCGACGTCGACAGAGAGGACGTCGTCGTCGCCACGAAGGTCCACCCGGAGAACCTCGCTCCCGAGGACGCCCGGAAGACGGCCCGCGAGAGCCTCGACCGGCTCGGACTCGACCGCGTCGACCTGCTGTACGTCCACTGGCCGACCCGCGCGTACGACGCCGAGGCGACCCTGCCGGTCTTCGACGAGCTGCGCGACGCGGGCCTCACCGACCACGTCGGCGTCTCGAACTTCACCCCCGAGCTGCTCCGCGAGGCCCGCGAAGTCCTCGACGCGCCGATCGCCGCCCATCAGGTGGAGTGTCACCCGCGGTTTCGACAGGCCGAGTTGCGCGCGCTCGCCGCCGAGTTCGACCACCGCCTCGTCGGCTACTCGCCGCTGGCCCGCGGCGACCTCTTCGACGACGAGGAGTTCAAAGGCGTCGCCGAGCGCGCCGACCGCTCGCCGGCCGTGCTCGCGCTCGCGTGGGCGATCGCCCGCGACGTTACCCCGATTCCGAAAGCGACGGGCGACCACGTCGCCGAGAACCTCGGCGCGCTCGACGCCGACGTTGACCCGTCAGTCCTCGACGAGATCGACGCGCTGGAGCCGGGCGACCGACGCATCGACCCCGACGACGCCGCGTGGAACCGCTGAAGGGCGCTCGGCCGTCCTCGTCCGCTGACCTCAGACCGCCGCCAGCCGCGCCGACAGCTCCGCCTCCGCGCGGTCGACGAGGTCGGTCGCGGGCTCGCCGAGGTACGTCGTCCACTGGTCGATGAACCCCGACCGACCGAGTATCCGGACGACCTCGTATAGCGGGCGTCGCTCCTCGAACCCCGGCGGGAGCCCGCCGGCGCGCTCGACGTAGCCCGCGTGCAGCGCGGCCGCGTACCGCTCCGGCCCCCGCTCGTCGAACCCGTTGAGCAGCTGGTCTTCCGCCCTGAGGAGGTCGCGAGCGGGGTCGCCGACGTGAGCGAGTTCCCAGTCGATCGCGACGATCCCGTCGGCCTGTTCAGCCCCGCCGTGGCCTTCCTCAGCGTCGACGACGAACAGGTTCGGCATCGCGACGTCGCCGTGGAGGAGCGCCGCCGGGGCGCCGCGGAGGCGGTCGCGGTTCGCCTCGACGCAGTCGATCACGGCGTCGTAGTGGTGCGCGAGCCGCTCAGACGTGCCGATCTCGCGGGTCCGTCCGATCGTCTCTAAGAGCACGTCGGGCCACGGCGCCCGGTCGAGTTCGAGCCCGCCGCGCGCGTCGCCGCCGCCGATCTCCCCGTGGGTCTCGAACCGCTCGGCGTGTAGCGTCGCCAGCGTCGCGCCGACGCGTCGGAGCAGCGCCGGTCTGTCGGCCTCCCCGTCTCCCGTGCTCCGGTCGGCCCCTTCGCCTCTCTCGTCTCGCTCGTCGAGCCCCTCCCACGCGTCGAGGAGCCCGCGGCCGGGAGCGGGAGCCGTGACGAGGTAGGCCGCGTCCGGATCGGCGGCGAGCACTTCGGGGACCGCGAGGGGTCGCTCGACGGCCACGTGCCGCAGCACCGCCAGTTCGCGGGCGATCCGAGCGCCGTCGCCGTCGACCGCGACCTTGCAGAACGCTCGACCGCCGTCCGCGAAGGCGACGCCGACCGTTTCGTTGCCTCCGTTCCACGAGGGGCCGGTGCCGGTCAGGCGCTCGACCGACCGCTCCGGGAACGCCTCGCGGAGCGCCGCCGCCGCGGCCTCGTTCATGCAGATTCGTCGCGTCCGACGAGTGTTAAGACTGCTGTCACGGCTGTTAGCACGAGACGGAGAACGCGACCATCACGGCTGAGAGACGCGGAATAGGGAAAATCTACCGACAATCTCATACCTGTTGACGATACATCAGTTAGCCGTGAGGGACGACGCGTTCGGGGGGCGAGTGGGTTTCGAGGTCGACGGGGAGACGCTCCGCGTCCGCGACGAACTGGAGGGCGATGAGCTCCGGCTGGTGCTGGACCGCGAGGTCCATCCCCGACCGGCGCTCACGGAGCTGTTCCCGTTCCCGGTCGACGAGGCGGTCAGCTTCGAGGCCAGTTCCTTCTCAGTGCCCGAGTACTCGTCGGTGAGAGTCCGGTCGGACGACGGCGACTTCATCGCCCGCCTCGACGATCCGATGGAACTCCCGCGCGGGTCGTACTGTTTCGACCTGAGCGGCGCAACGAAGACGTTCATCCGCGTCGCCGACGTCAGTCCGTCGACGACCGGCGCGGTCGACTCGGGCCCCGTCGATGTCGAGTTCGACCGGCAGACCACCGTCTCGGTCGGTGCGCGCTCGCGCCACACGCGCCCGGAGGCGACGATCACCGTTCCGGACGACCCGACCGCCTTGGTGGCGGCGGTCTCGGTGCTCGGCTCGTCGATCAGGGAGTTCTCGCCCGAGCGCTCGTGGCCCACGCTCCGCGGCTACCCGCCCCGGATCCTTCGCGGCGACGAGCTCGACATCCCGAGCCCGCTGACTCGCCCCGAGACGGGGGTCGAGGTGGTCGTTCGCCCCGAATACGCGGACGTCTACCGGCTCTCGACCCTCTCGTACTACCTCGGCGCGCGGATGACCGTCGGCGACGCGCCCGCGGTCCGGCTCGAAACCGGGTACGTCGAGCCTCTCCCGACCGACGGCGTCGCGCTCGAAGCGCGCGCCGAGGAGCTGCTCCGGACGTGGTTCTTCCTCGACACGCTCGCGCGGACGGACGGATACGTCCCGTCCAACCGGTACGAGTACGAGCGGGTCGGTCCGGAGCTCCCCTTCTACCCGCCGAACCTCGCCGACCTGTCGATGAGCGAGCGGCTGATGGAGTACCTCGAAATCGATCCGGAGACGGTGGCGCCGTACATGCCCGACTGGCCGACCGAGGCAGTGCTTCGGCCGGGGCCCGCCGGCGCCGAGCTCTTACCTCATCTCGCGCACGTGCTGGCCCCTGTCCGGGTGCGCGGCGCGGCAGAGGTTACCGACTCCGAGAAACCGGTCGCGCTCGCGACGTCGCCGTGGCTCACACCCGGGCACGAGCTACCGAGTCCGGACGACGACCCGCTTCCCGCGGGCGTGTCGGTGTTGACGCCGGCGGGATACGAGAACCAGCTCCGCCGCGAATCAACCGCGCGCGGCGATATCCATGCCGTCGCGCTAGTCGCCTCATCGGAGCGTGCGACGGCGGTTCGACGCGCGCTCTCGGAGCCGGCGGTCCCCCAGGGCGTCGGCGAGTGGGAGGTACTCGACCGGCCGAGCGCTGAGACCGTCGCCGCGGTACTCTCGGACTCCGAGGTCGACGTTGCGTACTGCGGGCTCCCGGTCGCGGAAGGTGAAGTGGCCGCCGCTGACGGCGCGGTCACGCTTGCGAACCTCGACGACGCGTCGGCGCTGACGATATTCGAGGGGGCCGATGACGTGTGCGGAGGCCTACAGGTCGTCGAAAACGGCGGCATGGGATCGATCGTCGCTGCACAGCGTCTGGACCGTCAGTTGATCCGGTGGCTTGTGGCGCTATTGTCGGTCTCGATCCCGGTAGATGCGAGCGTTTCTCTCTCTGGTATCTCCGACAAAACTGACGTTCGGTGTGTTTGCTGTCCGGCCGCGTCGGTAACCTCCGACCAGATCCTATCGAAGCACGCCGACTACTTCACCTCGCAGTCACCGACGTCGTACCGCCTTCGCCGGAGGTCGATCCTGACGCAGTCCGGTCGAATCGGAACCGAGGTGTCGCAGGTGTTCGACGGCTCAAGCGATCTGTCCGAACTGGCCGGGACGGAGCACAACGCCGCCTCAGCGTTCGATCCCTCGCAGATTCTGACGTTCCTCCACGAGGAGGACTCCGTCGTCAAACTTGACGGCCGGCTCCTGCTTCCGAGCGACGACCTCACCGAGGCGGATATCGAGCGACTCGCCGGGCGGAACCTCGCGGAGCGCGGGGACGGGGAGACGAGCGGGACCGATCGAACGGAGCGACGGCGCGGCGAGTGAGCGAGTGAGCCGGATCGGTCCGCGCCCGCGGTCGGGAACCACCGAGGATTTTATACTCCACTCGACGAAGCGCCGCGTATGCCACAGGTACACCTCGACGAGGAGACGTTCGAGCGCCTCGACGCGCTCCGCGTGGACGACGAGGAGCACGACGAGATCGTCAGCGAGCTGATCGGCATCTACGAGGCCGAGGAGCTGACGTTGTTCCGCAGCGGCGATATGGAGTGACCGGCACCGCGTCCCGCAGACCGCGGTCCGGTCACTCCTGATACGCGAGCCTGACCCGCTCCCACTTCCCCTTGTCCTCCAAGTGCGCCTGTAGCTCGTCGGCGTACTCCTGGACGAGCCGTTCGGCGGCGTCGAGCTCCTCGTCCGACCCGCCGCCTCCGCCGCCGGAGCCGCCGAGCCCGAGCGCGCCCTTGATCGAGTCGACGAGGCCGCCGCCCCCGCCGCCGGAGCCGCCGTCGCCTCCCGCCGCTCCGCCCATCGCGGCGACCTGCGACCGGACGTTCTCCAGCTCCGGCATGATCGCCGGGAGGCTGGACGTGTCGGCGACGATCCGGGCATCGTCGGGGTCGGCGGCGTCCTCGATCTCGAACTCGGTCGCGGTCATGATCAGGCCCCACTCCTGGCTGGAGAACCGCGAGGCCGCCACCCGGTCCGTGAACTGGTTGTCGACGGTCATCCGCTCGCCGACGATCGCGTCTGTCCACTCGCTCATACCGTGCCGTTCGGTCGCGGCCGTACAAGCCCCTTTCCCTCGTTGCTCCCGTTCGTCGCCGGCGCCGGCCTCGCGCGTCACTTCCGCGGGCGCCAGTCTCATCGGCGTCGTTTCCGCGGGCGCCGACCTCGCGCGTCCCTCTCGGGAGGCTTTAGCCGGTCCGGGCCCTCGCTCCGGTATGAACGCGCGAACGCGACGCGACCTGCTCGGGGCCGTCGGCGCCGCCTCCGCCGCCGGGCTCGCCGGCTGCACCGGCGCGCTCCTCCCCGGCGGCGACGAGGGGGAGACGGAGACGGTCGACCGGACCGGCGCGGAGACCGTCTCTGTCGCGGTCGGCGCCGACGGCGGGTTCTCGTTCGCGCCGGCGGCGGTCCGGGTCGACGTCGGGACGACCGTCGTCTGGGAGTGGACCGGCGTCGGCGGGAGCCACAACGTCGTCGACCGCGGGGGCGCCTTCGAGTCCGGGCTCGCGACCGCCGAAGGCCACGCCTTCGAACACGAGTTCGCCGAGCCGGGGACCTACGAGTACGTCTGCACGCCCCACCAGACCCGGGACATGGAAGGCGTCGTCGAGGTCGTCGAGGAATAGCCGCTCCGGCGGCGAGCCCGCACCGCTCGTCACGGGAGCCCGTCGAACGCGTCGCCGGCGAGTCCGGGACCGTTCGGCACCGGTACCTCGCCGCCCGCGACGGGGCAGGGGTCCGGCGCGAGGTCGTCGGCGAGGAGCGAGGCGGTGGCGAGCCCGCAGGGCGCGACGTCCGGGACCGCGGCCGCGACGTGGACCGCGGCGGTCCGCGCGACGACGGCGTCGATCGTCGTGGTGATCACGGGCTCGACGCCCGCCGCCCGCGCCCGCGCCGCCGTCGCCAGCGCGCGGTCCGGTCCCCCAAGCGCCATCGGCTTCAGGACGACGACGTCGGCCGCGCCGGCGTCGAGCACGGCGTCGAGCCCGTGACTCGCTAGCGTCTCGTCAAGCGCGATCGGGACCGCGGAGTCGGTGCCCTCGTCGTCGCCGTCGCGATCGCCGCGGTCTCCCCGGAGCGCCGCCGCGCCGTCGAGGTCGTCGGCGGGGAGCGGCTGCTCGACGTACGCGAGGTCCAGCGACGCGAGGCGGTCGAGCGCGTCGCGGGCGGTCGCCCGGTCCCAGGCGCCGTTCGCGTCGGCCCGAAGCGCGACCCCGTCACCGACCGCCTCCCGGACCGCACGCAGGCGCTCGACGTCGGCGGCGAGCGAGCGCGCGCCGACCTTCACCTTCACGCAGTCGAACCCCTCGTCGACGGCGCGCTCGACCGCGGCCGCGGTCGTCTCGGGGTCGCCGTCGCCGACCGTCGCGTTGACCGGGACCGCGTCGGTCGGCGTCGGGAGGCCGCGCTCGGCCGCGAGATGCGAAGCCAGGGACCGGTCCGCCTCGCGCGCCGTGGCGTCCGCGAGCGCGAGCGCGAGCCCGTGGCGCGCCGCCGGGGTCTCGACCGGATCGAGGCGGTCGAGCGCGTCGGGGAGGAGCGCGCCGTCGTCCGTCCTGACAGCCCGCAGCGCCGACTCGCACGCCGACAGCGACTCGGTCCAGCCGGGGAGCGGGGCGGCCTCGCCGAGCCCCGGTGCGGAGACACCGTCGCCGTCGACGCGGTCCTCGGATCCCACGCCGACGAGGAACCCCTCGCGCTCCGCGATATCGCCGCGGGCCGTGCCGAGCGGCCTCGTCAGACCGACGGCGAAGGGGCGGAGCCGCACGGTCAGAGCGCGAGGCCGACGGCGAACGCGACGGCGTACGCCGCGAGGAGCTTCCCGGTCGACTCCAGCGCGGGGTTGAGCGCGTCGCCGGCGGTCTCCGTCAGGACGGTGCGCGCGACGGCGGCCGCGAGCGGGAGCGTGACGAGCGGGAGCAGCACCGCTGGGCCGTCCCCGCGGGCGAGGAACCAGACGGGAGCGAGGTAGGCGAGCGCGAGGAGCCCGACGTACTGGGCCCGCGAGAACCGGTAGCCGAACCGGACCGCGAGGGTGCGCTTGCCGGTCGCCGCGTCCTCCTCTAAGTCGCGCACGTTGTTGACCACGAGGATATTCGTCGACAGCGCGGCGATCGGGAGGCTGGCGACGACGGCCGCGAGCGTGACCGTGCCCCCCGGGAGCCACAGTGGGAACGCCTCGCCGACGAGGGCGGCCGCCTGCACGTAGTAGGTCCCGGTGACGGCGATCACGCCGAAGAAGACGAAGACGAAGAGATCGCCGAGGCCGTGGTAGCCGAGGGGGTACGGCCCGCCGGTGTAGGCGATCCCCGCGGCGACGGACGCCAGGCCGATCACGAGGATCGGGACGCCCCCCACGTAGACGAGGTACGTGCCGACGAGGATCGCGGCCGCGAACGTCAGCCACATCGCCCGCTTCACCTCGGCCGGTTCGATGAGGCCGCTGGCGACGACGCGGGTGAACCCCTCGCGGTCGTCCGTGTCGGCCCCCTGGATCGCGTCGTAGTAGTCGTTCGCGAAGTTGGTGCCGACCTGGATCAGCGCCGCGCCGACGAACGCCGCGAGCGCCGGGAGCGGGGCGAACGCGCCGGTCCGAAGCGCGAGACCGACGCCGACGATCACCGGCGCGGCCGCCGCGGGCAGCGTCTGCGGCCGCGCGGCGATCACCCACGCCCGCCGCCGCGACACCTCGGTGCTCATTGGAGGAGTTAGGCGCGTCGCATCCCTTAACCTTGCCATCCCGGACCGATCCGCGCTCCGAATCGACTCCCTCCCGAACCGATCCGGCGGAGCCGTCCGCGACACCCAGAGCTATCCCGACCGACGACGACTCCCCCACATGGCCCGCGTTCCATACGTCGACGCGTCGGACGTGGCCGCGGAGTACGAGGAGCTGCTGGAGTCGTCGCTCCAGGGGAAACCGCTCCACGTCTACCGGTCGCTCGGAAACAATCCACAAGTGCTCGCCGGGCTGCGCTCGTTCCTGAGCTCGCTGTGGACCGACAGCGGGCTCTCGGAGCGCGACCGCGAGCTCGTGATCCTCGCCGCCGCGAGCGAGACGCGCAACCGCTACGAGTGGCACCAGCACGTCAACATCGCCCGCGGCGTCGGGATCGACGACGAGGTCATCGCCGGGATCGGCACCGACGACCTGTCACCCCTCGATGGCGACGAGACGACGCTCGTCGACTACGCGATCTCGGTCGTCCGCCGCGAGGTCGACGCGGTCGCTCACGACGAGATCGCCGCCCTGTACGACGACGAGACGATCGTCGGGATCGCGGCGCTCGCGCAGGGGTACGCCGGGCTCGGCGGGATGATCGACGCGTTCGACCTCGAACTGGAGACCGGCGGCGAGTTCCACGGCTGGGACCCGCGATAGGGCGAGACGACGGATCCCCGCCCCCGTCCCAGTCACCGCCCTCGACGACCGACAGATACGACAGGCATCGGTCCCTACCCGAAGTATGACCGATACGACGGCCGACGGGGAGGCCGACTCGGAAGGGGTCGAGGCCGAGTCCACCGAAGCGGAAGCGAACGGGATCGCGGCGCGCTACGAGGTGGCCGACGGCGAGCGGCGGATCACGTTCTCGACGGGGGGCGACGAGGCCACCGTCGCACAGAACGTCGAGGGGTACGCGATGCTGAAGGTCCGACCCGGGCCGACCGGCGACGAGCTGGAGCGGTACTACGGGTTCGACATGGCGCTCGACCACGCCGCGGAGCTGCTCGGCGTCGCCGTCAACGACCTCCCGGTCCCCGACGCGGCCGCCGACATGGGGATGTGACAGGGCTGGCTACGACTATTCATAAGTAGAATGCGGTGGCGTGCGCCTGCGAGCGCCCGGTAGGGCGCGAGCAGCCCGCACGAGGGAGCCCGCGGCCGCCGCCGGCCGCGGCAGCGAGGCGCGAAGCGCCTCTGGCAGCCGGCGCACAGCGCCGGCGACGAGGCTGGGGCTTTGGAGGGCTTCACTGTCGATCCCTTGTCGATTGTATATGAACGATCGGCTGTGCCTTCGGAGATGTGTCTGACTCGTCCAGCGTCGACTGTTTATAAACGAACACCGAAGACGAACGTTTATTCGCTCACTTCGACCGTAATCTCGTCGCGCTCGACGGCGAGCTTGAACGTCGGGACGGTCCGGTAGACGACCTCGACGACGTTCTTGCGTTCGAGGGTCCGGAGCGCGCGCCGCACCTCGTCGACCTCGGGGTCGACGTCGAACGCCTCGCGGACGGCGTTGAGCACACTGACGACCGACTGCGAGCGCTCGTCGGGGCCCGCCACGACCTCGGACACCTGTGCCACGAGCTCCGGGACGCGGATCGTCTCCGGCGCGCCGCCCTTCGCCACCGCGTCGGCCTCGATCCCGGGCTCGACGTCGACGAGGTCGTTCGCCTCCGCCGTCGATCGGATCAGGCTGTCGTCGTCGCGGTAGTAGTACTCCTTCAGATGGTTCTGCAGGTACTGGTGCACCTCGCTGCCGCCCTCGAGCCCCCACGCGTCCTGCAGCTCGCCGTTCTTCGTCGGCTGGAGCCGGACGATGTCGGCGAGCCGGCTCCGCTCTTCGTCGGTCAGCGCCATACCTCCCCGTTCACCGGGGCGGGTATGGACGTTCCGGATCGCGCTCCGGGAGCCGGAGCGGCGACTCGCTCAGGTACGCGGCCCGGTCGGCGCGCTCGACCGGTCCGCCTCAGGAGCCCGTCGGCTCGCCGCCCGGCCTCCCGCCGTCCGACTCATCTTCCGATCCATCGCCGTTCGACTCGCCGCCGTCCGCCGCTCCGAACTCGTCGGCGACGCCCCACCGCTCCTCGATCGAGTGTCCCTGCGAATCGGCCGCGTCGATCCCGGTCGCGGACCGGTCGGATTCGCCCTCGGTCGTCGCCGTCTCGTCGCCGTCCGCGTCGTCCCCGCGACCCTCCGCCGATTCGGGCTCGATCACGCGGTCGGCGACGAGCGTCGAGAGCGGGTCGACCGTCACGGTCAGCCGCGCCGCGACGAAGACGAGCGGGACGAGCGACGCGACCAGGAACGCGGCGTCGTACGCCCACGCGAACCCGTCGGGCAGCGGGACCACGGCGCCGGCGAACCCGCGGTGCGCGACCAATACGGCCGCGAGGACGACGAGCCAGTAGGCCAGCGCGGCGCCGTTCTCGGCGATGCGCTCGACGCGCTCCGCGGCGTCCGTCCGGTAGAGCGCGGCCCGCGTCAGCGAGGCGACCCTCGGCGCGGCGAACAGGAGGAGCGCGACGACCGCGGCCGTCGCCACGGCGCCCGCGACCGCGGCGAACGTGACCGGCGTGAGCGGGACCAGCCGGTCGACGCCCGGCAGCAGCGTGAACAGGGACAACACGCCCACCAGCGCGAGCGCCGCGACGGCGACCCGACTGGCGGAGCGAACGGTCTCGCGGTCGAACGCGTCCGTCGCGGTCGACTCGGATTCGGTCATGGTGCGCCCGGGAGAACGGGCGGGAGACACAAAACCGGGCGAGACGCTCAAGTCGGTTTAACGTGGATTAAAAGCCGTCGACGGCGGCCCTCAGCTGGCGTCCTCGACGGCGCTCGCGGCCCGGATAACCGTCTCCTCGTCGAACTTCGACCCGACGAGCTGGAGCCCGACCGGGAGCCCGTCGGCCTCGCCGGCCGGCACCGATACGGCCGGGAGGTTCGCGAGGTTGACCGGGGTCGTGTTCGCGTCCGCGAGGTACATCCGCAGCGGGTCGTCGAGACTCTCGCCGAGCTCGAAGGGGAGCACGGGCATCGTCGGCGACGCGATCACGTCCACGTCGGCGAAGGCGTCCTCGAAGTCCCGCCGGACCCACGCGCGGGCGTCCTGCGCCTTCTGGTAGTACTTGTCGTGGTAACCCGCCGAGAGCGCGTACGTGCCGAGCAGGATACGGCGCTTGACCTCCGCGCCGAACCCCTCCTCGCGCGTTTCCGCGAACGACTCGTTCCAGTTGCCGTCCGACTCGGCGCGGTTCCCGTAGCGCACGCCGTCGAACCGCGCGAGGTTCGAGGAGGCCTCCGCCATCGCGATGACGTAGTACGCCTGGACCGCGTGCTCGACGGAGGGCAGCGAGATCTCCGTCGTCTCCGCCCCCCGCGCCTCCAGGTCCGCGATCGCGGCCTCGACCGTCTCGACGACGCGCTCGTCGGCGCCCTCGAACAACTCGGTCGGGACGCCTATCGTCAGCCCGTCGACGTCGCCGTCGGCGGCCGCGGCGTAGCTCGCGTCGGGATCGGCGCCCTCGACCTCGCCCAGGTCGCGGGTCGTCCCGTCGTGCGGGTCGGGGCCCGCGATGGCGTCGAGCGCGGCGGCCGCCTCCTCGACGGTGCCCGCGATCGGCCCGATCTGTTCGAGGGAGTTCGCGTACGCGACGAGCCCGTACCGCGAGACGAGCCCGTACGTGGGCTTGATGCCGACGACGCCGCAGAACGCGGCCGGGCAACGCACCGACCCGCCCGTGTCTGAGCCGAGCGCGAGATCGGCCCCGCCCGCGGCGACCGCGGCCGCCGACCCGCCGGAGGAGCCGCCGGGGACGCGCTCCGGATCGACGGGGTTCCGCGTAGGGCCGAACGCGGAGGTCTCGGTCGTCGTCCCCATCCCGAACTCGTCCATGTTCGCCTTGCCGACGACGGTCGCGCCCGCATCCGTGAGGCGGTCGACGACCGTCGCGGAGTACGGCGGGACGTAGTCGGCGAGCATCTCGGAGCCGCAGGTCGTCCGGATCCCCTCGGTGGAGATGTTGTCCTTGACCGCGACGGTCGCGTCCGCGAGCGGCCCCTCGGCGTCCGCGTCGCCCTCGATCGTCGCCTCCGTAATGAAGGCGTTGTGGTCGGCCGCCATCTACGACACCTTCGGGCCGACGAAGTAGCCGTCCGCCGTCTCCTCGGCGTTCGACAGCGCCTCCGCCTGCGTGAGTCCCTCCTCGACCTCGTCGGGGCGCATCACGTTGACGAGGTCCTCCTCGCGCTCGGTCTCCGGGACCTCGTCGAGGGCCTCGAAGTACTCCAGGATGTCGCCGAACTGCGCCGCGAACTCGTCGACCTCGTCGTCGTCGAGCCGGACGCGGGCCAGTTCCGCGACGTGACGGACCTCCTCGGCGTCGACTGCGGTCGCGTCCTCCCCGTCGTTCGACGCTGCGGTGTCGCTCATACCCGAACGTACCACGCGGGCGGCGAGTAAGGGTTTCGGAAGGGGGTCGACGACGGAGCCGCGTGGCCTCCGGGTCGCCCTACAGCAGGTCGTTCGAGACGAGCCGGTCGACCGCCTCGCGCAGGCGCTCCTCGTTCGCGGCGTACGAGATGCGGGCGTGACCGGGCGCGTTGAACGCGCTCCCCGGGACGCACGCGACGTACGCCTCCTCGATCGCGGCCTCGCACCACGCCTGGTCGTCCTCGTCGACCGGGATCATCATGTAGAAGGCGCCGTCGCCGACGTCGACGTCGACGCCGTGCTCGTCGAACAGGTCGACGAGGAGGTCGCGGCGGTCGGCGAACGCCCGCCGCATCTCCTCGACCGACTCGTCGGTGTTCTCCAGCGCCTCGACGCCCGCGCGTTGCACGAAGTTCGTGGCGCAGGAGACGGAGTGCGAGTGGAGCTTCCCCGCCTGCCCGACGAAGTCGTCCGTGGCGTGCAGGTAGCCGAGCCGCCACCCGGTCATCGAGAACGCCTTCGAGAAGCCGTTGATCGTCACCGTGCGGTCGGCCATCCCGTCGAGGCTCGCGAGCGAGACGTGCTCGGCGTCGTAGATGATGCGCTCGTAGATCTCGTCGGAGATCACGGCGACGTCGTGCTCGACGGCGAGGTCGCGGACGCCCTCCAGCGCGGTTTCCGAGAAGACCGCGCCCGTGGGGTTCGACGGGGAGTTGACGACGAGCAGCTCGGTGTCGTCCGACACCGTCTCCGCGAGGTCGTCGAGCGCGGGCTCCAGCTGGAAGCCGTGCGGCGCGAGGTCGACGCGCGAGAGGTCGCCCCCCGCGAGCTTCGCCATCGCCTCGTAGGAGACCCACGCCGGATCGAGGAGGACGACCTCGTCGCCGTCGTCGATCAGCGTCTGGAACGTCTCGTACAGGGCCTGCTTGCCGCCGGGGGTGACGATCACCTCGTCGGCGTCGGCGTCGATCCCGGTGCCGCGGAGCTTCTCGGCGATGGCCTCCTTCAGCTTCGGGATCCCGTTCGAGGAGGTGTATCCCGTGTGGCCCGCGTCGAGGGCCTCTTTGCCCGCCTCGACGACGTTTTCCGGGGTGTCGAAGTCGGGTTCGCCGACCGAGAGGTCGACGATGTCGGCGCCCTCCGCCTCCTTCTCGGCCGCCAGGTTCGATATCGCCAGCGTGGCGCTGGGCTCTACGCGTCCGATCCGCTCTGAGAAGTCGTATGCGTCGCTCATTGTCGTTGGGTCCGTCTGTCGTCTCCACCGCTCATTCGAGCTCCTCCGCGAGGTCGATCGCGGCGGTCGCCGCCTCCGCGCCCTTGCCGATCCGCTCGCGGGCCTCCGCGCCGGACATCCCCGGGCCGCTCACGCCGAACGTGACCGGGGTGTCGCGGTCGAGGCTCACCCGCGTGAGCTGTTCGGCGGTCGCGCTCGCGATGACGCGGTCGTGGTCGGTGTCGCCGGTGACGATGGCGCCGACGACCGCCACGGCGTCGACGTCGTCCCGGCGCGCGAGCCGGTCGGCGGCCAGGGGGCTGTCGTACGCCCCCGGCACGCTCACCTCGTCGACGACGACCGCGTCGCGGTCGGCGGCCGCCTCGCGGGCGGCCTCGGCCATCGGCTCCGTGACGGAGTCGTTGAACCGCGCCACCACCAGTCCCAGCGAGACCATACTATCGGTCGCACCGGGGGCGGCAAAGGTCTACCGTTCCGGGGCCGGGTCGCCGGGCGAACTGATTCGGGAATGGTGGGGAAACGGGTGATTGTTGCTTATAAATGGCCGAGGCGGTGGCGCGCGCCTCCGAGCGGGCCGAAGGCTCGCGAGGTGCGCGTGCGAGGGAGTCGCTGGCGCCGACGGCGCCAGCGACGAGGCTGGGGAGGCGTGAGGTGCTGTGCGGGGCGGTCGGGTGGGACTCAAAGGGGCAGTCGCGAGGACGAAGCACGACGACGCAAGCACCGCAGGAACGAGTGGAGCGAGTGACGAGGAGCGCAGCGAGGCGCGCGAGTCCTCGCGGCTGGGGCTTTGACGGTGTTCACTGCAGGGTCATCGATCACGCATCGCCGAGCGGCTGGGGCTTTGACGGTGTTCACTGCAGGGTTATCGATCACGCATCGCCGAGCGGCTGGGGCTTTGGAGGCCTTCGTCACCGATTCGATCTCTGCTACTTATAAGCGATTGACTGGGGCTTCGGAGCTGTCCACTGACCTACTCTCGACGATCGCCTATAAACAGTCGTTCTGGACCTCGAACTCGCAAACCTCTTACTTCGCGACCTTCGCCTCGAACTTCTCGCGCACCTTCTCCATCTTCGGCTTGGCGTGGAAGGTGCAGTAGGAGTCGTTCGGGTTCTTCGCGAAGTAGTCCTGGTGGTGTTCCTCGGCGCGGTAGAACGTCTCCAGCCGGTCGAGCTCCGTCACCACGTCGTCGTCGTACTCCTCGTCGAGCGCCTCGATGTAGGCCGCGGCGGCCTCGCGCTGGGCCTCGCTGTGGTAGAGGACGATCGAGCGGTACTGGCTCCCCACGTCGGGGCCCTGTCGGTTGAGCTGGGTCGGGTCGTGGATCTCGAAGAACGCTTCGAGCACCTCGTCGTAGGCAATGGCGTCGGGGTCGAACTCCACCTGCACGACCTCGGCGTGGCCGGTGTTGCCGGAGCAGACCTGCTTGTACGTGGGGTTCTCGACATCGCCGCCCGCGTAGCCGGACGTGACCGACTCGACGCCGGCGAGCTGTTCGAGCGCCGCCTCGGTACACCAGAAGCACCCGCCGCCGAGCGTCGCGGTTTCGAGTTGATCGGACATATTCGATGTAAGGGCTCGGAGACGTATTAATGGCGCGCGCTTATGAGGGAGACGTGGTCTATCCAGCGGGACCCCGTGTATAAATCGTCGAGACAGAATCGGTGAACACCTCCAAAGCCCCAGTCGTCGAGGCGGGCGCACGCTCGCCTCGACGGCTGCCCCTTTGAGTCCCACTCCGCACCGCAACCGCAGCCTCACGCCTCCCCAGCCTCGTCGGTCGTCCTCCGCGTCGCTCCGGACGACCGACTCCCTCGCACGGCGCTCCTCGCGAGCCTTCGGCCCGCTCGGAGGCGCGCGCCACTGCGATCAACTTATAAATGCCATCTGCACACTCAGTTTTTAAACGGCTGAGCGCCGACCCGACCGTATGAACGAACTCGCGGATCTGACCGAGAAACTGGTCGCGATCCCGTCGCACGAGGACGAGGCCGCCGCCGGCGACGCGATCGAGGAGTGGCTTCGCGCGGAGACCGACGCGCGGGTCGAGCGCGACGAGGTCGGCAACGTGATCGCCCGGAAGGAGGCCACAGGAGACCCCGACGCCGACGCCCTCGACTTCGTCGGCCACCACGACGTGGTCCCGCCGGCCGAGCGCCAGACGACCGGCGACGGCAACGCGGGCGACTACGTCGTCGAGCGCCGCGACGGCCGGATCCACGGCCGGGGTGCGGCCGACATGAAGGGCGCGGTGGCCGCCTGCATGCTCGCGTTCCGGGACGCGGAGCCGCCGGCGGGCCGCGAGCTTGCCTTCGCGTCGTTCGTCGGCGAGGAGGTCGGCGGGGAGGGGGCGCGCCACGCGATTAGCGAGGGGTTCGCCCCCGACCGCGCACTCGTCGCGGAGGGGTCGACGAACTACTCGAAGCCGGGCGTGACCGATGTCGTCGTCGCGCACAAGGGCCGGCGAGCCTCCACGCTCGTCGCGCGCGGGACCGCGGCGCACGCCTCCGAGCCGGAGGCGGGAGAGAACGCGATCTACCGCGCGAGCGACGCGATCGACGTGGTCCGCCGACTGGACGCTCCGGGGGCGACCGTCTTCGGCGAGTCGGTCACCGGGTCGCTCGCGGTGACGATGGTCCACGGCGGCGAGACGTGGAACGTGGTCCCCGAGCGCTGCGAGGTGACGATCGACGAGCGGACGGTCCCGGGAGACCGCGCCGACCTCGCTCGCGCCGCGGATGCGGTCGCGGGCGTCGAGTGGGAGGTCGAGCAGGACCTCCCGCCGATGGCCTGCGGCGACGACGCGTTCGCGGAGGGTGCGCTCGCGGTCGCCCGCGAGGCCCACGACGAGCTCGGCCTCGACGCCCCCGAACACGTCGTGAAACCGCACGCGACCGACGCCGGCTGGCTCGCGGAGGCCGGAACCGAGACGCTCGTCTGCGGGGCCTCGGAGCCGGGGGAGGCGCACACCGACACGGAGAGCGTCGGGATCGACGTCCTCGACCGGTGTTACCGGATCTACGCGGGCGTCGCCGAGCGGGCGTTCTGACCGGACGGGTCCGGGTCGATTTCGAGCCGTCGGCGCCGCGAGCGACGCTGTATGGAAGGGGTTTTATGCGCCCCGCGGAAACTGTGGGCTACTATGGGAGACAAGTCGAAGGCTCAGAAGAAGCGTCTGGCGAAGGCGGAGCGCCAGAACACCCGCGTCCCCGCGTGGGTCATGATGAAGACGGACATGAACGTGACGCGAAACCCCAAGCGGCGCAACTGGCGCCGGAACGACCTGGACGAATAGATGAGCACCAGCGACTTCGAGGAGCGCGTCGTCACCATTCCGCTCCGCGACGCCAACGACAAGCCGGTCCAGGAGCGCGCCGACTTCGCGATGCGGATCGTCCGCGAGCACCTCGCGCAGCACTTCTCCGTCGACGAGGACGACGTCGTTATCGACACCTCGGTCAACGAGGCCGTCTGGACGAACGGGCGCCAGAACCCCCCGAGCAAGGTCCGCGTCCGCGCCGCCCGGTTCGTCGAGGACGGCGAGCCCGTCGTCGAAGCCGAGTACGCCGAATAACGTGTTACGGGCGACCTTCACCGGCTCGTCGTACGTGGGCGTGTTCGCCCGCGCCATCGACGACCTCCTGTTGGTCCGGCCGGACGTCGACGAGGAGCTCGCCGAGTCGCTCGGCGAGGAGCTGGGCGCCGAACCCCTCCTCACGACGGTCGGCGGCGCCAACACCGTCGGCTCCCTCGCGACGGGCAACGAGAACGGCGTGCTCGTCTCCGCGCGGGCGACCGACCGGGAGCAGTCGCGGATCGCCGAGGCCGCCGACCGCGAGGTGGGCGAGCTCCCCGGCGAGATCAACGCGGCCGGCAACGTCGTCCTCGCGAACGACTACGGCGCCTATGTCCACCCGGACCTCCCGCGCGAGTCGATCGTGACGATCAGGGACACCCTCGGCGTCCCCGTGGAGCGCGGCGACCTCGGGGACGTCCGCACCGTCGGCACGGCGGCGGCCGCCAACAACGCGGGCGTCCTCTGTCACCCCAACTCGACCGAGTCGGAGCTGCAGGCGGTCGAGGAGGCGCTCGACGTCCGCGCCGACCTCGGCACGATCAACTACGGCGCGCCGCTCGTCGGCTCCGGCCTCGTCGCCACCGACGAGGGGTACGTCGTCGGCGAGGACACCACCGGTCCCGAACTCGGGCGCATCGAGGAGACGCTCGGGTTCATCGAGTGAGTCCGATTCCGTCACCCTCCGTCGTCTCCGAACCCGGTCTCTCCCGCGTCGATCCGAACCAGTCTGATGTCGCCGACGGCGCGACTCCTCCGGCCGTCGCTTCGCCGCTCGCGTGCTTCGGTGCCGATCGCGTATCCCCTCCGTATTCCGGTCGTAACCCCCGAACGAGGCGGATTCGGTCCGCGACTCGGCTCCTCGCTTTTTAGGAAGATACTTCCCTGTCCCTGCCGGATCGGAGAACATGAGTACCTACACGGTGAGTGGACGGTTCCAGAGTCGAGGCGACTACCAGCCGTTCACGAAGGAAGTCGAGGCCGAGAACGAGGACCTCGCCCGCGAGCGCATCTACACCACGGTCGGGAGCCAGCACAACCGGAAGCGCACCCAGATCGAGATCGAGGAGGTGACCGCGGCATGATGGGCGGCGGACAACAGCAGCTCCAGCAGCTCTCCCAGGAGCTCCAGGAGCTCGACGAGGAGATCGAGGTTCTGGAGGAGGAGATCGCCGACTACCGCGAGGAGCAGTCCGACATCGACGACGCGATCGAGGCCATCGAGACCCTCGACACGGGCGCGACGGTGCAGGTCCCGCTCGGCGGCGGCGCCTACGTCCGCGCCGAGGTCCAGGACATCGACGAGATCATCGTCTCGCTCGGCGGCAACTACTCCGCGGAGCAGAACGAGGAGGACGCGATCGACGTGCTCCGGCGCAAGCAGGAGGCGCTCGACGACCGCATCGAAGAGACGGAAGAAGAGGTCGACGAGCTCGAGTCCGAGAGCCAGGAGCTCGAACAGCAGGCCCAGCAGATGCAACAGCAGATGCAGCAGCAGCAGATGCAGCAGATGCAGCAGGGCCAGGACGACGGGGAGTAAGGTAGACCGTGTTCGACGGACTGAAGGACAAGCTCTCGGGGTTCCGCGAGGACGTCGAGGAGAGCACCGACGTCGAGGAGCCCGCCGAGGGCGACGAACCGGACGCGGACGAGACGCCCGCGAGCGACGGTGCTGACCCCGGAGGCGAGGGAGGCGCCGCCGCGTCGGCGGCGGCCGAGCCCGAGACGACGGACGACACCGCGGACGATTCCGACGACGAGCCCAGCACCTTCCAGCGCGCGAAGGCGTTCGCGACCGGCCGGATCATCATCGAAGAGGAGGACTTAGAGGAGCCGCTGTGGAACTTGGAGATGGCCCTCCTCGAGAGCGACGTGGAGATGAGCGTCGCCGAGCGGATCCTCGATACCGTCCGCGAGAAGATGCTCGGCGAGTCGCGCAAGCAGGTCGAGACGACGGGCGAGCTGGTCGAGTCGGCGCTCCACGACGCGCTCCTCGACGTGATCGCCGTCGGCCAGTTCGACTTCGAGGAGCGGATCGCCGAGGCCGACAAGCCCGTCACCATCGTCTTCACCGGCGTCAACGGCGTCGGGAAGACGACGAGCATCGCGAAGCTCTCCGAGTGGCTCGCCGACCGCGGCTACTCGTCGGTGCTGGCGAACGGGGATACCTACCGGGCGGGCGCGAACGAGCAGATCGCGGAGCACGCCGACCGGCTCGACCGGGAGCTGATCTCCCACGACCAGGGCGGCGACCCCGCGGCCGTCATCTACGACGGCGTGGAGTACGCCGCGGCGAACGACGTCGACGTCGTGCTCGGCGACACGGCCGGGCGGCTCCACACGAGCGACGACCTGATGGCGCAGCTGGAGAAGATCGACCGCGTCGTCGACCCGGACATGACGCTGTTCGTCGACGAGGCGGTCGCGGGCCAAGACGCCGTCAACCGCGCGAAGGAGTTCAACGACGCCGCCGAGATCGACGGCGCCATCCTGACGAAGGCCGACGCCGACTCCTCCGGCGGCGCCGCCATCTCCGTGGCGTACGTCACCGGGAAGCCGATCCTCTTCCTCGGTACCGGACAGGGGTACGACGACCTCACCCTGTTCGAGCCAGAGGCGCTCGTCGAGAGCCTGCTGGACGAGGAGTGAGCCGGCTTTTCTAAGCTACCCCTCGCCGACCATCCGCTCCTCCTCGTCCCACTCGCGCTCGCGCAGCTCGTACTTCTGGATCTTCCCCGTCGCCGTCGTGGGGAGCTCGGCGACGAACTCCACCTCGCCCGGCGTCTTGTAGTCGGCGACGCGTTCGCGCACGAACGTCTTGAGTTCCTCGGGCGTCGCGCCCGGGTCGTCGAGGTCGCCGCTCTCGGGGACGACGAACGCCTTCGGAGTCTCGCCCCAGCGCTCGTCTGGAGCGGGGATGACCGCGGCGTCTGAGACGGCGTCGTGCTCGAAGAGTGTGTCCTCTAACTCGATCGAGGAGATGTTCTCGCCGCCGGAGATGATGATGTCCTTCTTGCGGTCCTGGATCGAGACGAAGCCGTCCTCGTCGACGACCGCCAGGTCTCCCATGTGGTAGTACCCCTCCAGTCGCTCCGAGAACGCCGCCTCGGTGGCATCGGGCTTGTTCCAGTAGCGGTCCATCACCTGGTTCCCGCGGACGACGATCTCGCCGATCGTCTCGCCGTCGGCGGGCACGTCCTCCCCGTCCTCGTCGACGACGCGCACGTCGGTGCCGAGGTAGCCGATCCCCTGGGTCTTCTTCACCGCGAACCGGTCCGGCGAGTCCGCCTCGAAGTGCCGCTTCGCGTCCGAGGTGGTGATCAGCGGGCCGGTCTCGGTCGCGCCGTAGACGTGTTTGAGCTCCCAGCCGAACTCCCCTTCGACGGTGCGGATCGTCGCCTCCGGCGGCGCCGCGCCCGCGGTCGCGACCCGCACGTCGCTGTCGCCGGTCGTCGCGCCGCCGTGCTCGGCGTGGTGGTCGCCGAGCATGTTGAGCACCGTGGGGGCCGCACAGAAGTACGACACGTCCTCCTCGCGGATCCGGTCGAACGTCTCCGCCATGTCGACGCCGCGGGTACAGATGTGGCGGGCACCCATTCCGGTGATCGCGTAGATGTGTCCCCACCCGTTGACGTGGAACATCGGGAGCGTCCAGAGGTAGACGTCGTCGTCGGTGATCTCTTGATGGATCGAGATGAGGTACGCGTGGAGCGTCTCGGCGCGGTGGGTCCGACAGACGCCTTTCGGATCGCCCGTGGTCCCCGAGGTGTAGTTGATCGTGATCACGTCGTCCTCGTCCATCTCCGGGCGCTCGTAGGCGTCGGGGTCCGCGTCCGCGAGCGCCGCGTCGACCGACTCCCAGTCGCCGTCGACCGCGTCGACGTCGTTCGTGAGGAACGTCTCGGTCGGCACCTCCTCGCGGACCGCCTCGATCCGGTCGGCGTACTCGGCGTCGGCGTAGATCGCGTCGACGCCCGCGTCCGAGAGCATGTACGCGAAGTCGTCGGGCGTGAGGCGGTAGTTCAGCGGGGCGTGGACCGCGCCGACCTGCATCGCGCCGTAGGCCGCTTCGAGGTGGTAGTGTGTGTTCGGATCCAACACCGCGACGCGGTCGCCCTTCTCGATCCCGCGGGCCTGCAGGGCGGCCGAGAACCGATCCGCGCGCTCGCCGAGCTCGGCGTACGTGTACCGCGTTCCGTCTGTCGCGAGGACGGCCTCCTCGTCCGCGTAGTGCCGGCGGGCCCGGTCCAGGAAGTCGGTCGTCAGTAGCGGTTTTCGCATCAGTTTATCACTATTTATGATTGATAAAAGCGTTTGCGGCCGACGCAAGCAAGCCACGGGACGGCGTCGTGGTTTCCCTCGTCCGGCTCCGGCGCCCTCCGTCTCGGCGACTCGGGGTGTGGGGTCGGTGTTCGGAGCGTCGGGGCTCGGCACCTCGCCCCGGGAGCGGGGGTTTACACGGCGCCCACGCTACAGGGAGACCATGAGCGACGGATCCGGTCGGACGACGTTCGCCGAGGAGTACGTGGTTCCCATCGCGGGGCTGATGGCGCTGCTGTTCGCCCTGATGGCCGGACTGACCGCCGGTCGCGCGATGTCGGGCGACCCCGCCGACGCCGCGCTCCCCGTCGCGTTCGCCATCGGTGCGCTCGCCGCGATCCGGATCCGCGGGCGATACGCCGCCGACTGACGCGAACGTCGTCGCCGTCAGGGCAGAGGACCCCGCCGAATTCGGGGGATTCCGCCGCGATCGGTATATAAGTCGCGCGTGGCCGAATCGCATACGGGCGACGGGATCAGAACCCTTAACAGTCGCAACGGGTTTTGATATGATAGCGGGATGGGATAGCCAGGAGATTCCGCCGGGCTCATAACCCGGAGATCGGTAGTTCAAATCTACCTCCCGCTACTTCTGGCAGGTCGTTGCCCTCGTAGCGTCACCGCTCCCGTTCTGACCCGCCGTCACCCCGAACCCGGAAGCGATTTCCGTCGCGCTGTCGTTTCCTCGCGTATGGATTACGAATCGAGCCTCGACCGCGCGATGGAGGAGGTACCGGACCTCGGCGGCTCCGACGAGCGGCTGTCGGTGCCCGACCCGGAGACGCAGAAGGACGGCGCGTTCACCCGACTGACGAACCTCTCGGCGATCGCCGACGCCCTGAGCCGCGAGCCAGAGCACGTCCACTCGAAGATCCAGCAGGAGCTCGGGACCGCCGGCCAGTACGAGTCGGGACGCGCCCGCTACAGCGGGAACTTCCGCGAGCGTGACTTCCAGGCCGCGGTCGACTCGTACATCGAGTCGTTCGTCACCTGCTCCGAGTGCGGCCTCCCCGACACCCGGCTGGAGACCGAGAACCGCACTCCGATGCTCCGGTGTGAAGCCTGCGGGGCGTTCCGACCGGTCGCGAAGCAGAACACCTCGAACACGCAGCGTCAGGAGGAGGCCATCGAGTCCGGGAAGACGTACGAGCTCGAGATCGTCGGCACCGGCCGCAAGGGCGACGGGGTCGCCGAGCGCGGCGAGTACACCGTCTTCGTTCCCGGCGCGCAGGAGGGTGAGACGGTCAAAGCCTACATCAAGAACGTCTCGGGGAGCCTCGCGTTCGCCCGCCGAGAGGACTGAACGACCGGGCCGATCCGGCTTAGGCGCGGCCTAGACGCCGCGTCCACGCGAACGCGGCGTGAGCTACCTCACGCGCCCGATGACGACCCGGTGTCCGGTCTCCTCGGCGTGTGTTCGCTCCAGCGCGGTCGCGTCGTCGCCGGTTCCGAACAGGCGTTCGACTGGACACTCCCGACAGACGACGTGGTACTTCGGTTCGTTCTGTGCGGATCGCATGAACGTCGCCACGGCCTTTTCCGACGTAGTTACACGCACCGTACCCGCGGTTAAACGAGACGTTATCCGGCGGTATCGGGACGCTCGCCGCCGAGATCGACCGGAGCCGCCAGCGCTCAGTCGCCGCCGGCTCGGCGTTCGAACCGATCGAGCGCGAGTCCGAGCATGTCCGGGCTCACGGGCTGGTACTCCTCGCGCTCGTGTTCCGGGAGGTACTCTCGGACGCTGTTCCACGACTCCCGGGCGTACCGCGCGTCGAGCAGGACGCGAACCCCGCGTTCCTCCGGGCCGCGGATGACCCGACCGACGGCCTGTCGGGCCTTCCGCACCGCCGGCACCGTGAGCGCGGTCTCGAACCCGGAGTCGAACCGGCGGTCGTAGGCGGTTATCACGGCTCGGGTCCGCGGTCGCGCCGTGTTGATGATCGGGACGCCACAGACCACGGCGGCCGACAGGCGGTCCCCGCGGTAGTCGACGCCCTCCGTGAGCGTCCCGCGGAGGCTCGTCACGAGCACCTTCCCCTCGCCGGCGAAGAAGTCGTCCTTCAGCGACTCCGTGGCCCGGTCGCCGGAGGACTCGTCGAGCAGGACGGGCTTGTCCAGCCGCTCCGCGAGCGACTCCGCCATCCACGTCGCCTCCGCGTAGCTCGGCGTGCCGACGAGGACGTTACTCTCGTGGGCCGCCACCGTCGCCGTTGCGTCGAGGTACGCGAGGCGGGTGTCGTTCTCCTCGTCCGGCGCGCCGCGGTTCTGGTGGGTGAATTTGGGCGCGTCGACCGCGAAGCTCGCGCGGTTCGGTTCGGGGAAGGATAGGCCGTACGTCCGCTCGACGACGGGCCGTCCCCGCGCTTCGAGGTGGTCGAGCCCGGTCACCTCGCGGAACACGTCCATCGGCTCCAGCGTCGCGCTCATGAGGACACCGCCGCCGAACTCGGCGAGCCGGTCGCCGATCGGCTCGCTCGGGAGGCAGTTGTACAGCGCGAGGCTCGCGTTGTACGCGCGCCGCCACGAGTCCGGCGGTTCCGTCTCGTCCCACGTCCGTTCCAGGTCGATCGCCCGGAAGAACTCCTCGTGGTCCTCGCGGTACCAGGCGTTGAGGGTGCGCCCGACGCCGGGCGCGGCCCGCTGCTTGTCCTCCTCCTCCAGCGAGTCGAGCGCGCGCTTGACGACCGCGCCGACCTGCTGTGCGCGCGCCCAGACGCGGTCGCCGTACCCCTCGCGCTTCGCCCACGCCGTGATCTCGTCCTCGGCCGGCTCCTCCGGGTCCCGGAGGGCGATCTCGTCGTCGTCGAGTTCGCGCATCGACGCCCGCCAGTCGGGGCGCTCGCGGTCGAGCCGTTCGGTCACCCGCCTGTCGAGCTCGCCGCGGAGGTCGGCGTAGAACTCCCGGACGGAATCGATCTCCTCGACGGTCACGTCCGCGTCTTCCAGTTCGCCGCGCACGAGTTCGGCGTCGTCCGACTCGGCGCCTGCCGATTCGAATGAGAGCGGCTGGACGACGCGGGTGAGTTCGTTCTCGGCGTCGCGGAGGCTGGCGTCGGCGACCGCGTCGCTCACGAGGTCGCGGACGCGCGGTTCGAGCATGTGCGCCTCGTCGCAGACGACGAACGTCGCGTCGTCTAAGAGCGCACCGGTGAACGTGCCGGTCGTCACCGGGTCGAACGCGTGGTAGTAGTTGCCGATGACAACCTCGACCTCGGGGACGAGCGCGCCCATGATCGAGTGCGGACAGGAGCCGTGGCCGGCGGCGAGCCGGACCAGTTCGTCGCTGTCGACGTGGCCGAGCTCCGTCACGTCGAACGGGACGGCCTCCGCGGGATCGCCGTCTTCGGGGAGGTCATCGAGGAAGCCGGCGTAGAACGGGCAGAACTCGGTCCCCTCGAACTCCTCGGTGTCCGGCCGGTAGGGGGTCGGCTCGCCGTCCACGGAGAGGTAGTCGGCGGCGTCGGCGTCGTCGCCGGGCGAGCCGGCATCGCGTCCCGAGTCCATCAGTCCCACCTGCTGGCTCCGCGCCTCGCTCACGAGGTTCGACGTCGTCGTCGCGCCGCCGTCGCCGACGAGGTTCCGGGTGCGCTCGCGGAGCCCCTCGCAGCGCTCGTACACGTTCTCGCGGTCGATCCCGCCGCGGTTCTCGCGGGCGTAGGGGCAGACGTCGGCCTTCCCGACTAGCGTCAGGCCGGAGACCGGGTCGAAGTCGCTCGGGAGGTCGTCGTTTATCGTCCGCAGGTCCGTCTCGAACTGTCGGAGCTGCTGTTTGACGCTCGTGAGGACGAAGACGCGCTCGAAGTCGGAGTCCGGATCGCGGACGCGGTCGAGCCCGGCGGTGAGCGCGAGCATCGTCTTGCCAGTCCCGCACGCGCCCTCCAAGGCGAGGAAGCCGCCGTCCTCGGCGGCGTCGACGGCGGCGTCGATCCCGTCGGCCTGCTCCGGATACGGCTCTGCGTGGCCGAAGATGTCGGCCCACGGCGGGGGGTCGGTCACTGTGACGCCGTAGCTCCCCATCGGAGTTAAACCTTGAGAGAGCGGGGCGGCCGCGGGGCGTTCCGACCGACGCGCGTCGGTCGATCCCGCCTCACCCGACGATGTCGTGCAGGTCGGAGAGCCGCTCGATCTCCCAAGTCGGCCAGACGTTCAGCTCCCAGTCGCGGCGGTGGGGGCGACGGATGAACGCGGAGTCGATCCCGGCGTTCTCGGCCGCGCGCACGTCGGACTCGTTGTCGCCGACGAACAGGGCGTTGCCGGCGTCGAGGTCGCCGAGCGCCTGCTCGATGTAGTGGGGGTTCGGCTTGCGGAGCTGGAGCGAGTGGATCGTGGGCTCGCGGCCGTAGGCGGCACCGAACCGCTCGAAGCCGTCGAAGTGCTCCACGAGGAAATCGACCGTCGCCTGCTGGTTCGAGGAGACGATTCCCATCTCCACGTCGAGGTCCTCCAGCTCGTCGAGGTCGTCGTACGGGGTCTTGCGCCCCTCGCGCGCCTCCTGCTGTTGGGCCTTCGAGACCACGTCGTCGCGGGTCCGCCAGAACGACCCCGGATCGAGGTCGTACGTCTGACAGACGGTCCCCACGCTGCCGGGGGTCGCACCGATGGTCATGCGCTCTACGTCGTCCGGATCGGGCTCCTCGATGCCGCACTCCTCGAACGCGTTCCGGGTTGCGTCCCGGAGCACGTCGAAGCGCGTGCGGCCCACGAGGACACCGTCGTTGTCGAACACGACGGTATCGTACGTCATACAGTCCGGAGTCGCCCAGCAGTTAAAAGGGTTTCACCACCGCTCCGTCGTGACCGTCGGCTCTTTTATATACATCCGCCGCCCGTCCCGCGGTATGCGCGTCAGCGTCATCGGCGGCAGTTCGGTCTCGTCAGCGACGGCTGCGGTCGCCGAAGATCTGGGAACAACGCTCGCGAACCGGGGCCACGCGGTCGTCTGCGGCGGCCTCGGCGGCGTGATGGAAGCGGTCTGTCGCGGGGCGCGGGAGGCCGGGGGGGAGACGATCGGCATCCTCCCGACCGACCGTCGGGCGGACGCCAACCCGCACGTCACGGTACCGATCGCGACGGGGATGGGCCACGCGCGCAACGCGCTCGTGGTCATGAACGGGGACGCCGCGGTCGCGGTCGACGGCTCGCACGGCACGCTCTCGGAGATCGGGATGGCGCTCGCGCAGGGCCGCCCGGTGGCGGGGCTCGACACGCACGACGCGGCCGGCGTGGAGGCGGTCGAAACCCCCGTCGAGGCGGTCGACTACGTCGAGGACGCGGTGCGGTAGAAACGGAACCGAGCGGCTGCGGCCGCGCTACCAGGTGTCGTGGAACGTGTCGAACTCGATCGAGTCGAGCGGCTTCTCGCCGATGGCGGCCTCGTACTCGCCGGGCGTCAGCATCGGCTTGTGGAACCGCGGGCCGTCGTCGGTCGTGATCCGGGGGCAGCCGGTGTTGACGAACGCGTCCATGTCGAAGTTCCGGAGGCGGTCCGGCGTCACCTCGTCCATCGTGATCAGGTAGGCGTTCTCGTTGTTCTCGACGATCTCCTGGGCCGTCTCCCAGCGTCCCTGCCCGATCTTCGTACAGAAGATGACGCCCCACTTCTCGGCGCCCATCGCCTTGTGGACGGAGGCGTAGCGCTGCTTGAGGAACTGGTCGTGCTCGGCGACCGAGACCGCGTTGTTGACGGGGTCGGCGATGACCACGCGCTTCTCCGGGTGCTCCATCGCGAGCCCGACTGGGTGGAACTTCCCCCCGCCGACGTACAGCACCTGATCGGCCGGAATATCGGCGGAGGCGTAGTTGCAGCCGAGCACCTGCCCCTCCTTGGTGAGCCGGTCGTCGCCGCGTCGGGTGTGGACCTCGTAGCCGCGCTCTTCTAACCAGTCGGTCATCTCCTCGAACCGGTTCATATGCTGGGCCGTGGTGACGAGGCCGACATCGGGGTTCTCCTCGGGGTCGTCGAGCTCTTCCGCCAGCGCGTCCTCCATGATCGGGAACGGGTCGACGTTCGAGAACAGCGGGACGTAGACGATGCTGTCGGACTCCTTCATCGGCGTGTGGCCGAAGTGGACGAACACGTCCGTCCGGCGCATCAGGTAGGTGTCGAGGTCGCAGGCGCCGTAGCAGGGCTGGCCGGAGAGCATGAAGGTGACGTCGTCGGGCGCGACCTCTCGGAGGTCGTCGGCGACCTTCGGGCCGCGGCGCTTGAGCCCCTCGGGGAACTGGAGGCCGACCTTGGAGGCGTCGCGTTCCTCGATGGCCTCGACGATCCGGTCGAGTTCGTAGTCCCACTCGCGGTCGTGTTTCAGGGCCATCCCCGTCTTGGTGAGGTCGCCTTCCGTGGAGCCGCTCATGAACTCGATTTACGCGGGGGGACGGTTAAACGGCGCGCTCGGCGGTCATTCTCGTGATCGTTCGGGATCGAGTGCGGTCGAACCCTGCCGCGGCCGACGGATACAACCCCCGAGCCGACGAACCGGGGAGCCATGAGCGACATTCCGCTGGAACACGTCCACGTCGCCCCCGACGACGCCCCCGAGAACGCGCCCGCCGTCTTCGTGCTCCACGGCCGCGGCGCCGACGAGGAAGACCTGCTGCCCGTCGCGCGACACCTCCCGGACGACCTGCACGTGATCAGCCTTCGAGCGCCCGACCCGCTGCAGGGCGGGTACACGTGGTACGAGCTCGACCTCTCGGCCGGCGGCCTCGAATCGAGTCAGCCGGACGCGGCCGACTTCCGACGCAGCCTCAACTTGGTCGCCGAGAGCGTCGACGCCGCGACGGAGGCGTACGCCCTCGACCCCGACCGGATCGGCCTGCTCGGCTTCAGCCAGGGCGCGATCACGAGCCTCTCGCTCGTCTTGGAGGCGCCGGACCGCTACGCGTGGGTCGTCGCGCTCCACGGCTACCTCGCGGACGCCCACGCCGACCTCGAACCCGACGGGATCGAGGGCAAGCCGGTGTTCGTCGGCGCCGGGGCCGGTGACCGCGTGATCCCCGAGTCGCGCTCGGCCGCCGCCGCCGACCGCTTCGAGGAGATTGGGGTCGCTGTCACCCGCGGCAGCTACCCGGGCGGCCACGGGATCGGTCAGGAGGAACTGACCGATGTCGTCGCGTTCGTGGAGTCGCAGATCGAGTGAACGAGCCGGAAGACCCGGGACCGATCCCGGGGAGCGCCCCCGGCTCCGGCAGGTTGAAACCGGTTCGTCTCGAAGAACAGCCATGAGCGTCGAACACGCCTCTCCCGACGAACAGGCGACTATCGAGGACCTCGGCCGCCAGCTCGGCGATCGGATCGCCCAGACGCAGGAGTACGAGCGATTCGAAGAGGCGCGCGAAGCGGTCCAGCGCGACGAGGAGGTTCAGGCGAAGATCGACGAGTTCGAGCAGCTCCGCGCGGAGTTCATGCAGGCCCGAGAGACCGGACAGGCGACGAACTCGGGGCTCCAGAAGGTGCAGGCGGCGCAGGACGAGCTCCACTCGATGCCGGTCATGCGGGAGTTCCTCGACGCGCAAGAGGAGCTGAACGACACCCTCGAGACGGTCAACGAGGCCATCTCGGAACCCCTCGCGGTCGACTTCGGCGGCGAGGCCGGCGGCTGCTGTCAGGACTGACGGCCGACCCGACGGACCGTCGCATCCACTTCTTTTTCACACATAGCGACGCAGTCCGGCGCGTGATCGCAGTCGCCGGCGGCAAGGGCGGCAGCGGGAAGACGACCACGACCCTCGGGCTCGCCCGGGCGCTGTCGCGGCGGGGCGAGCTCGCGGTCGCGGTCGACGCCGACTGGGACCTCCCGAACCTCGCCCGACTGGCGTCCGAGACGAGCGACGGCGCCGCGACCGGCGGAAACGACGGCAGAACCGTCGTCGACGCGGCTCGTGACGGATTCTCGCCGGACCGCTCGGGCCCCGCGGTGATCGCCGCGCCGGACGACGCCGAGACCGTCGACCCCGCCCCGACGTTTGAGGCGCTCCGGAACGCGGTCCCCGACGACGCGCCGACGCTCCTCGACTGCCCGGCGGGCGCGTCGCCGGACGCCGCGGCCCCGCTCCGCGCCGCCGACCGGTCGCTCCTCGTGACGCCGCTCCGGCGGTCGGCCCTGCGCGACGCCGTCAAGACGGCCGCGGTCGCGCGGCGGCTCGACTGTCCGCCGCTCGGCGTCGTCGCCGTCCGCGCGTCGTCCGTCCCGGAGCCGGTGGCCGACCTGCTCGGTTGCCCCGTGCTGGGTCGGATCCCGTCCGCGGCGCCGGCACCGCTCTCGGACCCGTCGGTCGAATCGGCGTACGACGACCTCGCGAGGCGACTCGCTCGCGAGCACGGGGCGGAACGGTGGCGCGTCGCGTGACCGTCGACCTCGACGCCGATCCGCCGATCGGCGGGCACCGACAGAGCCAAACCTCCGGAGACGGCAGTGCTCGTATGGAGCCGCTCCCGACGGGGGTCTCGGTGCTGGACAGGGAGTTCGGCGGCGGGATCCCGAGCGGCAGCCTCGTCGCGCTGACGGCCGACCCCGCCAGTCAGTCGGAGCTCATCCTGGACCGGTTCTCGCGGGTCCGGGAGTGTCGATACCTGACGACGGTGCGCTCGGCCGACGCGGTGGAGGCGAGCCTCACGCTCGACGACGGGGACGACGAGAGGGTCGTCCGGGACGCGACGGGTGACGATCCGTTCGGGACCGTACTGGACGCGGCCGCGGAGCTTCCCGACGAGGGAACGGTCGTCGTCGACTCCGTGGGACCGCTGGAGGCCGGCGACCGCGAGGGGTACGGCGAGTTCCTCGGCGAGCTCCGTCGGCACGTCAACGACGCCGACGGGCTCGCGGTCCTCCACGCGCTCAAGGGCGCGGCGGCGGACCGGAACCGAATCGTCACCGAACAGGTCGCGGACGTCGTTTTCGACCTCCGCACCACCGTGACCGGAACCGAGATCGCGAACCGCCTCGTCGTGCCCAAGTTCCGCGGCGGCGCGGCGTTAGAGGAGCCGCTCAAGCTGAAGCTCACCGACTCTGTGTCGGTCGACACGAGCCGGGACATCGCGTAACGCGGCCGCGCGTCCCTCGCTCCGAATCACAGCGCCGCGCTCGCGGCGACGACCGCCACGCCCGCGAGCACAGCGGCGATTCCCCAGTTCCGCGGCTCGTCGAGCGTCCCGTACGGACCGCCCTTCCGCGAGAAGAGGTAGACGGCGTACACCGCGAGCGGGGCGAGCGTCGGTAGCGTCCCCACCTCGACGACGCCGACGACGCCGGACAGCAGCGCGACCGCGATCGTCGCCGCCCCGGCGCTCGCGGCGACGACAAGGTCGTCGCGCGCGCGTTCGATCTCCATCTCAGCCGCCCTCCGCGTCCCTTTCGGTCGCCCGGTCGCGTTCCATGTCTCTGGCTGGGTCGAGCGTCGTTCAAAAGGGATCGATCTTCCTCGGGTCGGGAGGCCGCGGATCGAGCGTTACTCCTCGTCGAGCTCGTCGACGATCTCGTCGGCGTCGACGTCGACGTCTTCGAGCGCGTCCTCGATGTCGCCCGCGCCGGCGCCGCCCATGCCGCCCATCATACCGCCGAGGCCGCCCATCCCGCCGCCCTCGATGACCTCCTCGACCACGACGCGGTCGAGGTCGAGCCGGCTCATGAGGTCCTGCGCGATCTGCTGTTTCTGGAACATCCACTGCTGGTTCATCTGCATCGCCTGCGTGGCCGTCACGTACAGCACGTCCTTCTCGACTTCCTCGGTCTCGACGGTCTCCTCGCCGTCGTCGTCTTCGGTGACCGTCTCCTCCTCCTCGGTGACGGTCTCGATGCGGACCTCGGGCGCCTCCTGGAGGTGCATCCCGAGCATGCCGGCGGCCTGCTGCTCGCGGTCGTCGATCTTCTCGAGGATCTCGTACTCGTACTCGAGGTCCTCGCCGGCCAGCGGGTGGTTGAAGTCGACCCGGGCGCGGCCGCCGATGATCGTTTCGAGGTACCCCTGCTGGTTGTCGATCTGGACCTGCGCGCCGGGGTACCGGCTGTCCTCGGGGATCCTGTCGGCCTTGACCGTCTCGACCTCGTCGGGGTCGTACGCGCCGAACGCGTCCTCGGCGGGCACGTCGACGACGCCCTCGTCGCCGACCTCGGCGCCGACGAACGCCTCGTCGACGGCCGGGAAGACGTGGCCGGCGCCGAGCGCGATGACGCGCGGCTCGAACTCGTGCTCTTCGGTGTCGATCTCGGCCTCCTCGGCGGTCTCCTCGTCGGTGGTGTCGATGACCCGGCCGTCGTCGGCCGTTCGGATCGTGTACGCGACCCGCACGAAGTCGCCGTCCGCCAGTCCGGCGCTCTCGGTCTCGGCTTCGGTCTCGGCCTCGTCGGCGTCCTCGGCCGCGTCCGCTTGCTCCTGATCGCTCATACCCTGAACGTCACCTGTTACACCCTTAAGGCGCACGGTTCGACGCGGCGGCGGCCGCCTCGCGCCGGAGTCCGCGTCCCGCGGCGCTTAAGAACGCGCCCGGCGGATTCCGGGTATGTTCGAGGTCGAGATCAAGGTCCCGGCCGACGTCGACGCGGTCCGCGAGCGCCTGCGCGAGGCCGGCGCCGAGCGCGTCGACGCCCGCCGCCAGCGCGACGCCTACTACGACGCGCCGCACCGCGACTTCGCCGAGACGGACGAGGCGCTCCGGGTGCGCCGCGAGGCGCCGCTCCCGGACGGGATCGATTCGAGAGCGGCCGAGGCGAACGACCGCGACTCGCCCCCCGAAACGACCAAGATCACGTACAAGGGGCCGCTGCTCGACGAGGAGTCGAAGACCCGCGCGGAACACGAGACCGAGGTGGCCGACCCCGAGGCTGCCGCCGGAATCCTCTCTGGGCTCGGCTTCGAGTCGGCGGCGACCGTCGAGAAGCGACGCGAGTTCTGGGCGTACGACGGGTTCACCGTGACCCTCGACGCGGTCGACGGCGTCGGCGAGTTCGTCGAGATCGAGCGAGCGGTCGACGACGAGGCCTCGATCGAGGCCGTCAGGGACGACGCCCTCGACGCGCTCGACCGGCTCGGGCTCGACGGCGCGGAACAGGTCCGCACCTCCTACCTCGGGCTGTTGCTGGCGGGCGGAGACGCGAGCGACGCGGACTGAACCCCGCCCCGGCTACTCGTCGCCGTCCGGCCGCTTCTCCGAGAGCGCGGTCCGGTCGAACTCGCAGACGAGCACGTCGTCGCCGTCCTCGACGAGCTTGAACGCCTCGACGTGCATCGTGACGACGCCGCGCTCCCCGTCGCTCGTCTCCCGCTTGTCGGTGACGGTCGACCGCGCGCGGATCGTGTCGCCGTGGAACACCGGGTTCGGGTGCTCGACGTTATCGTACGAGAGGTTCGCGACGATAGTGCCGTCCGTAGTCTCCGGGATCGACACGCCGACGGCGAGCGACAGCGTGTACAGCCCGTTGACGAGCCGCTCGCCGAACTGGGTCTCCCCGGCGAAGTCGGCGTCGAGGTGGAGCGGCTGCTGGTTCATCGTCATGTCGCAGAAGCGCTGGTTGTCGGCCTCGCTCACCGTCCGCCGCCGCGCGTGTTCGATCGTCTCCCCGACCTCGAACTCCTCGTAGTAGCGTCCCGTCATGGACCGACCCTCTACCCGACGCGGCAAATCGGTACCGCTCCGGCCGGTCCGGTTACTTATGTCCGGCCGCGAGGATCCCCCGACATGGCCCGACGAAGCCTCTTGTTCTCCCCCGGCGACCGCCCGGAGCTCATGCGGAAGGCGCCGGCGACGGGCGCGGACGTCGTCTGCTTCGACATTGAAGACGCCGTCGCCCCCGATCGGAAGGACGAGGCCCGCGCCGCCGTCCGCGGCGTGCTCGCGGACCCCGACTTCGACCCCGACGCCGAGGTGTGCGTCCGGCTCACGGCGTCGGACCCCGGCGTCGACCTCGACGCCATAGTCGCGACGGACGCGGGGGACGCGTCCGCGCCCGGTCGGGCGCCCCGCCTCGACGCGGTCATGCTCCCGAAGGTCGAGGACGCCGACCGCGTCGAGCGCGCCGCCGCGCTCTGTGCCGACCGCGGGCTCGATCCGGCGGTGTTCGCCTTGGTCGAGACCGCGGGCGGCGTGCTCGCCGCCGAAGCGATCGCCGACGCGGCCGCGACCGACGCCCTGATCTTCGGCGCCGAGGACCTCGCCGCCGACCTCGACGCGACCCGCACCGACGAGGGGACCGAGATATTGTACGCCCGCGAGCACGTCGTTCTCGCGGCCGGAGCGGCCGAGGTCGACGCGCTCGACACGGTGTACACGGATTTCTCCGACACCGAGGGGCTCCGCGAGGAGACGGCGTTCGCGCGCACCCTCGGCTACGACGGGAAGCTCGCGATCCATCCGTCGCAGGTCGACCCGATCAACGAGGCGTTCACGCCGGACCCGGACGAGATCGAGTGGGCGTCGCGCGTGCTCGACGCCCGCGACGAGGCCGATCGCGAGGACCGCGGCGTCTTCAGCGTCGACGGCGAGATGATCGACGCGCCGCTGGTCGCGCAGGCGGAGCGGATCGTCGAGCGGGCGGCGGCCGCGGGGATCGACGCGCGGTAGCGACCCTGTCCGCCCCCGATCGCGCTCGCCGCGTCCCGCTGATCGTCCGTCACAATTAACCCCGACCCCCGGGGAAGTTCCCCCATGACCGATCAGGCGAACCCGTTCGAGAGTCTGCGGGAACAGGTCGACGACGCCGCGGCGCACCTCGACGCCCCGCCGGGCGTGCTCACCCGACTGAAGAACCCGGAGCGGCTGCTGGAGACGAACCTCACGTTCGAGCTCGACGACGGGTCGCTGGAGACGGTCCGCGCGTACCGGTCGCAGTTCAACGGCGACCGCGGGCCGTACAAAGGCGGAATTCGGTACCACCCGGGCGTCACCCGCGACGAGGTGAAGGCGCTGTCCGGGTGGATGGCGTACAAGTGCGCCGTCGTCGACGTGCCCTACGGCGGCGGGAAGGGCGGGGTCGCGATCGACCCGAGCGACTACTCCGAGAGCGAGCTGGAGCGACTGACGCGCGCGTTCGCGACGGAGCTCCGGCCGCTCATCGGCGAGGACCGCGACATCCCGGCGCCGGACGTCAACACCGGCCAGCGGGAGATGAACTGGATCAAAGACACCTACGAGACGCTGGAGAACACGACCGCGCCCGGCGTCATCACCGGGAAGGCGCTCGACTCGGGCGGGAGCGAGGGACGCGTCCAGGCGACCGGCCGCTCCGTCGCGCTCGCCGCGCGCGAGACGTTCGACTGGCTCGACCGCGACCTCGCGGGCGCGACCGTCGCCGTACAGGGATACGGTAACGCCGGCTCGGTCGCGGCCGCCCTCATCGACGACCTCGGCGGCGACGTGGTGGCCGTCTCGGACTCCTCCGGCGGGATCCACGACCCGGACGGGTTCGACCCCCGAGCCGTGAAAGCGCATAAGACGGAGACGGGCGCCGTCTCGGGCTACGGCGACGGCGCGTCGATCACGAACGAGGAGCTGCTGACGCTCGACGTCGACCTGCTCGTCCCCGCGGCGCTGGAGAACGCGATCGACGGCGATCTCGCCGCCGACGTCGCGGCCGACGTGATCGTCGAGGCGGCCAACGGCCCGCTCACCCCCGACGCCGACGACGTCCTCGTCGAGAAGGCCGTCTACGTCGTCCCCGACATCTTCGCCAACGCCGGGGGCGTCACCGTCTCGTACTTCGAGTGGGTCCAGAACCGACAGCGGTTCAGCTGGACGGAGGAGCGCGTCAACGAGGAGCTCGAACGCGTGATCACGGAGGCGTTCGACGGGATCGTCGAGGCGTACGAGGGCCGCGACGTCCGGGACCTCCGCACCGCCGCCTACGTCGTCGCCATCGGCCGGATCGTGGACGCCTACGACCAGGCCGGCAACTGGCCGTAACGGTCCGCGCTCACCCGCTCGGTCGAGCGGTCACTCCAGCCGCGCGCCGCGGACCTCGACGTGGCCGCGGTCCCCCTCCCACACCGCGTCGTACTCGAACTCGATCCGGCGGTCCATATGTGGCCCGTCGACGACGTACGTCTCGAACTCCCCGCCCTCGCCTAGGGGGTGAACCCCGTACTCCTCGCGCAGGTCGAGCAGCTCCGCGAGCGCGTCCGCGTCGTAGCGCCGGCCGAGCCACGACTCGTCGAGCCCGTACGCCGCGACTTGCACGATCCGAATCTCGAAGCCGGCGTCGAACATCGACTCCGCGAGCGCGACCGGGTCCTCGCCCCACAGCGGGGCGAAGAGGTCGATCCCGAGCCGGTCGCACATCGCCCGGATGCGGCTGGTCTGGTACTCGCTCTCGACCGCGCCGGCGGTGACGCCCGCGAGGTCGACGTCGTCGCTCGCCGCGAGCTCCCGGAGCGCCGCCTCCATCGGCTCCAGCTCGGCGTCGCCCTGCGCGCCCGCGTCGTCGACGTCGTCCGCGCCGAAGTCGTCGGGCGAGACCTCGACGAGGTCGATCCCGACGCTCTCGGCCGCGAGTCCGGCGAGCTCCGTCGCCGGCGTGTGGTACATGTACGAGTCGCCCGCGGGGTGGACGGTCAGGAGCCGCGAGACGTCGAGGCCCGCCTCCAGGGCGCGGTACAGCGCCCACGAGGAGTCCTTTCCGCCCGAGAAGAGGCTCACCCAGTCGTCGGTCATTGGCGGGGGCACGCCCGGAGCGCCTAAAGCGTCGGCGGTCCGGGACCGATCTCAGTCCGAGATGAACTCGTTGTCGCGCCAGTTGACGCCGCCGTCGCCGTCGCCGGCGCCCTGCGGGCTCTCGACGACCTCGATGCTCGCGGGCCGCGGCTCACCCTCGACGATCCGCGTCGCTTCGAGCTCGTCGTTTTCCTCGGTGATCGCGGTCAGCGTCCCCTTCTCCGAGAGCTGCGCCAGCTCGCGGAGCACGAGGAACATCGGGTACTGGAGCGCGGAGTTCTGGAGGACGGTCTCGCGGTCGCCCTTGAAGCAGGCGAACTCGACGAGCTCTGACGGGATCTCCTCTTCCTCGTCGTCCATCCACTGCGGGCCGCCCGCCCGCGGCGGCTCCTCCTCCCAGACGCGCGTCTCCGTGACGGACGCCTTCAGCTGGGCGGTCGGCGTGTACTTGCTGATCGACTCGTCGTCGGACAGGGCCTTGATGATGAGGGTGTTATTTCGACGCGTGATATCGATATCGTCAATCTCCGGGGGGAGGTCTGGGTCTTCTTCGAAGTACGTCTCCACGTCTTCGAGGGGCAGTTCGAGCGTCGAATGAAGTCTGAACACGCGGCCTGTCATTGTTGGTTGGGTGAGATGGGTCGAGACGGTCGGCACGGCGGCAGCGGCAACGACTGCACGTGGTTCAATTAGGCACCGTAGGTTTATATGGCCTGCCCTTCGACGCTCAAGATCGGGCATCGACACGCCCGGCGATGGCGCCGGGACCTACTCCGCATCGGGACCTACTCCGCGCCGAGCTCGGCCGCCAGTTCGCCGCGCTCCTCCAGCTCCGCGAGCACGTCGCTGCCGCCGACGAACTCCCCGTCGACGAACGTCTGCGGGATCGTCTCCCAGCCGCTCTCGGCCTCCAGCGCTTCGCGGTAATGGTCGAGCGCGGGTAGCACGTCGACGGTCTCGAACTCCTCGACGTGCTGACCGATCAGCTCGACGGCGCGCTGCGAGTATCCGCACTGGGGCATCAGCCGGTTCCCCTTCATGAACAGGACCACGTCGTTGTCTGCGATGGTGTCCTGGACGCGCGCTTCGATCTCGTCGGTGTCCGCCTCGGACTCGGGCTGGAACGTCATGGGCGTCAGTACGCGCCGCCGCGGCAAATGGGTTCCGCACGGGACGAATGCGAACGGGGGAGCAGAAGCGGGATCGGTCGTCTACGAATCATCGAATGCTGATCAGCGACCGACTCCGAGGTCCTGGTCGATCGGTTATCGGTCGACGCCGGTGACTCGGCGGTGAACACCTCCAAAGCCCCAGTCGCGAGGACTCGCGCGACTCGCTGTGCGCCTCGCTCAGTCGCTGGCGCTCCTTCGCTGCGGTGCTTGCGTCGTCGTGCTTCGTCCTCGCGACTGCCCCTTTGAGTCCCGCCCCACACCGCTCCGCACAGCACCTCACGCCTCCCCAGCCTCGTCGCTGGCGCCGACGGCGCCAGCGACTCCCTCGCACGCGCTCCTCGCGCCCTTCGGGCGCTCGGAGGCGCGCGCCACCGCAGTCGGTGTTTATAAACAATCGCCGCAACTCCCTCGCGGCTCTCTTCTGTGCGTATCCACGGTTCTGAACCGGCTCCCGACGGCGCCGGACAAGGGTAAAGGGTCATCGGCGAGTACGAGGCGTATGAACGACACCGCAGGCCTCCGGCTCACGGTGCGTGCCGCCGAGAAGCGGGACGCGGGCCGGGGGATCGCCAGGCTCCCCGAACCCTCGCGGCAGCGGCTCGGCCTCCTCAGCGGCGACACCGTCGAGATCCGCGGCGAGCGCGTCGCCGTCGCGAAGGTGTGGCCCGGCGGCCCGGACGCGGCGGAGGGCTCCGTCCTCATCGACGCCGACACCCGCGCGAACGCCGGGGTGAAGGTCGGCGACACCGTCACGGTCGCCCCCGTCACCGTCGAGGACGCCGACAGCGTCGTGCTCGCCGCGCCCGCGCAACTCGCCGATGTCGACGTGAGCCGCGAAGTGGTCGAGCGCGCGCTCGCCCGCGACCTCCGGGATCGGCCCGTCACCGAGGGCGAGGCGGTCCACGTCGAGCGGCTCGGCGGCCTCCGGTTCGTCGTCGCCGAGACGGCCCCGGCGGGGACCGTGCGCGTGACGACCCGGACTGACGTCTCGGTGCGGTACGGCGACGGCGAGGGCGACGCCGCCGAGGGCGCGGACGCGACGAGCGGCCGCCGCGACGACGCCGACGGGACCGGCGGGGGGGACCGTAGCGGCTCCCGAGACCGGACCGTCACGCCCGGGACCGACGCCCGTCCGAAAGGCGGTGAGACCGGCCCGCCCGCGGACCACACCGCGGGCGCGACCTACGAGGACATCGGGGGACTAGACGAGGAGCTTGAGCTCGTGCGCGAGACGATCGAGCTCCCGCTCTCCGAGCCCGAGGTGTTCACCCGGCTCGGCATCGACCCGCCGAAGGGGGTCCTCCTCCACGGCCCGCCCGGCACCGGGAAGACGCTGATCGCCCGCGCGGTCGCCAACGAGGTCGACGCCGAGTTCATCACCGTCGACGGGCCGGAGATCATGTCGAAGTACAAGGGCGAGTCGGAGGAGCGCCTGCGCGACGTGTTCGACCGCGCGAGCGAGGCCGCCCCGGCGATCATCTTCTTCGACGAGATCGACTCGATCGCGGGAAAACGGGACGACGGCGGCGACGTGGAGAACCGCGTCGTGGGGCAGCTACTCTCGCTGATGGACGGACTCGACGCCCGCGGCGACGTGATCGTGATCGGCGCGACGAACCGCGTCGACACCCTCGACCCCGCGCTCCGGCGGGGCGGCCGGTTCGACCGCGAGATCGAGATCGGCGTCCCCGGCGAGGCGGGTCGCCGCCAGATCCTCGACGTCCACACGCGCCGCATGCCCCTGGCCGACGACGTGGACCTCGACCGGATCGCGAGCCGGACGCACGGGTTCGTCGGCGCCGACATCGAGGGGCTCACGCAGGAGGCGGCGATGACGGCGCTCCGCCGCGCCCGGGAGTCGGACGCGCGGGCGCTCGACGACGTGACCGTGGGGAAGGCAGACTTCGAGGCCGCCCACGCCAACGTCGAGCCGAGCGCGATGCGCGAGTACGTCGCCGAGCAGCCCGCCACGGACTTCGCCGACGTCGGCGGGCTCCCGGAGGCGAAGGAGAAGCTGGAACGGGCGGTGACGTGGCCGCTGACCTACGGACCCCTCTTCGACGCCGCCGACGCCGACCCGCCGACGGGGGTCCTGCTCCACGGGCCGCCCGGCACGGGAAAGACCCTGCTCGCGCGGGCGATCGCGGGCGAGAGCGGCGTCAACTTCATCCAGGTCGCGGGCCCGGAGCTGCTCGATCGCTACGTCGGCGAGTCCGAGAAGGCGGTCCGCGACCTCTTCGACCGCGCCCGGCAGGCGGCGCCCGTCATCGTCTTCTTCGACGAGATCGACGCCATCGCGGCCGACCGCGACGGCGCGGGCGGGGACGGCTCCGGCGTCGGCGAGCGCGTGGTCTCGCAGCTCCTGACCGAGCTGGACCGCGCCAGCGACAACCCGAACCTCGTCGTGCTCGCGGCGACGAACCGGCGGAACGCGCTCGATCCCGCCCTGCTCCGACCGGGGCGACTGGAGACCCACATCGAGGTGCCCGAGCCCGACCGCGAGGCGCGCCGGAAGATCCTCGACGTCCACACCCGTGAGAAACCCGTCGCGGAGGGCGTCGACTTGGAGCGGCTCGCCGACGAGACGGAAGGGTACTCCGGCGCGGAGATCGCCTCGCTGTGTCGGGAGGCCGCCCTGATCGCCATCGAGCGCGTCGCCGGCGAGTACGGCGCGGCCGCGAACGACCACGCCGACGAGGTCTCGATCACGGGCGACGACTTCGCGGCCGCGCTGGAGGCGGTGCGGCCGGCGACCCCGTGAGCGATGCGCGGCGAGGGGGACCGCGTTGACGGTGACGTCGACGGTCCCGCGAGCGACGGCGATCCCGACGACCCGTCGACCGCCGGCGATCCCGCCCCGCCCACCCTCCGCGGGCTCCTCGCCAGCGTCCGCGCGGCCGCCCGGTCGCAGCCCCCGAGAGACCTCTTCCTGATCGCGGTCCCCCTACCGGCGCTGCTCGTCGCCGTGAGCCTCACGCCTGGGACCGACGCCTGGCGCCTCTCGCTCGCGACGGACGGGGTCTTCGAGAGCCGGTGGGCGCTGTGGACCGCGTTCGCGTCGAGCTTCGTCCACGCGAGCCCGGCGCACCTCATCGACAACCTCGTCAACTACTGGCTGCTCGTCGCGGTCGCGTACCCCCTCTCCGTCGTCGCGGGCTGGCGCGGGCGGCTCCTGGGGTCGACCGCGATATACCTCGCGGTCGTCCCCCTCGTCTCCGCGTGGGCGACCATCGTCGCGCTCGGCGGGCTCACGAACGCGCCGACGGCCGGCTTCTCGGACGTGAACAGCGCGCTCCTCGGGTACGTGGTGGTCGTCTGGTTCGCCGCGCTCGCGACGGAGACGGGCGCGGAGGGCGGTCGTGACCCGGGATCCGCCGCCGGCGTCGACGCCCGCTGGGCGGTCGTGGCCGCGCTCGGGTCGCTCGCGGTCGCGTACCTCGCGCCGAGCGGCGTCGGCTACTTCCCGTCGCTGCCGGCGGTCGGCTCCCTGTTCGCGCTCTGTGCGGCCCTCGTCGCCGCCGGGCTCTACGTCGGTGTCGGCCGACCGCGAGTGGTCGGGCTCGGTCTCGCTCCGGAGCGGGAGCTGCTCTACGTCACCGGCGCGAGCGTCGCCGCCGCAGGGGTGATCGGTTCGCTGGTGGTCGTCCCGTTCGGCAGCAACGTGTTCGCGCACCTCGCCGGCTACGTCGTCGGCGTCGCGGTCCCGCTCGTCGGCGTCGTCCTCGACGGGTGAGTCGCGATCGGGCCTCGGCCCGGGCTAGTCGTCGCCGTGGTCGTGGCCGCCGTGGTCGTGTCCGGCGCCGTCCGGGGTCGCTTCGTCGAGGTCGCCGCCGCCGAACTCGTCGACCGGCGTCACGCTGTAGTCGACGGTGAGCGTGTCCTTCGTCGCCCGGATCTTCCCGACGAACGCCGATATCTCTTCTAAGCGGCCCTCCAACACGAACAGCTCCATGCAGTAGCGGGAGCCGACGTGGTTGTGGAAGTTGGAGGCGACGAGCCCCTCGTGCTCGTGGCGGAGTCGCATCATCCGCTCCTCGACGCTCGTGGTCTCGTAGTCGAACAGCACCGTCACCACCGCCATCAGCTCCCTGTCCTCCAGCTTGGCGTCCTCGAACTCGCCGAGGAGGTTCCGCGAGGCCTCGCGGACGACCTCGCTGCGCCCGGTGTAGCCGTGTTCGTCGGCGAATCCGTCGATCCGCTCCAGTAGCTCCTCCGGCATCGAGACGCTGACGACGGTCATTGTAATAACTCAGGTCCGCGATATTGTTAATCCTTGAGGTCCGGTCCGTCGGCCGCAGTCGACTCGTCGACCGGGGTCGCGTCGTCCGCGGTCGGCTCGGGATCGCCGACGCGGTCCGAGAGCCACTCGTAGTGGTCGAGGAGCGCGCGTTCGCCCGCGTCGGTGAGCGCGTAGACGTCGGCGATTCCCTCGGTCCGGCGGTCGAGGAAGCCCGACTCCACCAACGACCGGAGCGTCGCGTAGAAGGAGCCGGGGTCGATCCGCTCGTCGTAGTGCGACTCCAGCCGGTTCTTCAGCGACTGCGCCCGCAGCTCGCCGGCGTCGTACAGCAGCGCGCAGAGGTCGCGCCGGCGACCGCTGTGGAACCACTTCGTCATGGCCCGCTTAACGCGCGCCGACTCACGACCGTTTCGGTCGCGAGCGGACGAGGCGGAACTCCCCGGGTGTACAGTTCGACTGTTCGAACAGTTTTATGAGAGAAATCGACGCAATCGCTCAGTAAGTGGTAGTATATTCAGAATATCATCTCTTATTACGGATTCATCTGTGTACCTGCGGAAGTTATTTACCAGGTCACGCCGCGACGTGGACACACGATGACGCTCCGACGCCTGATCTGCCGGCACCGGTACGAGCGCCGAGCGGTGGTTATCGACCCCGACGAGGTCGTGGAGTCGTGCGCGAAGTGCGGCAAGGAGCGGATCCGGCGGGACGCCGGTTCCTGACGCCGCACCCGGGTGCGGACCCGGTCACGTCGTCTCTAACAACTCGTCGAGCCGGCCGACGCGCCGGTCGCCGAGCACGCACCGCCCGCGGTCCTCGTGGCCGACGCGCTCGACGTGGACCGCGTCGAGCCCGGCGTTCCACGCCGCGCCCACGTCGCTCTCGCCGTCGCCGACGTAGTAGCCGCGGTCTGCGCGCGGATCGACGCCGAGCTCGCGCATCGCCAGCTCGATCGGCGCCGGGTCCGGCTTCCAGCCCGTCTCGTCGGTGCAACAGATCACGGCGTCGAACCGGCCGTCGAGGTCGACCCGGTCGAGCACCGGCTCGGCGAGGAACCGCTGGCAGTGCGTGACGAGGCCGGTCGGCCCGCCCGCGTCGTCGACGCGGTCCAGCAGCCGGGCGGCGTCGTCGTGGAGGTACGTCGCCTCCGCGCGGGCCATCGGGTCCTCGACCGCGTGGAACGCCGGCCAGAACGCCTCCGGATCGACCCCCATCCCGCGGAGGGTGTCGGCGCGGGGACCGCCCAGCCCGTGCCAGAGGACGCGCGCCTCGCGGTCGGAGAAGCGCCGGCCGAGCCGGTCGCCGACGCGGTCGAACACCGCGCGGGTGTACGACCACTCGGCGTCGACGAGCGTGCCGTCGAGGTCGAACAGGTGGAAGTCGTAGTCGGCGACGGCCATGGAAACTCTCGTACGCGTTAGGCCGGTAAGTGCGTTGTGGGGTCGCGAGAGGCGGTACCACGCCCCGGGATCGCCACGCGTACGGTCCCGACGGGGCCTTCACTCCCCTCGCACGTGGACCGACGATCCGAGGTACTTACGAACGACCTCGTCGACCGAGTCCGCGTTGAACCGGGCGAGGTCGTCGCCGATCGCCGAGCGCAACGCGTCGAGGTGCTCCCGGTCAGTCCGGAGCTCCCGGAAGGACGCCTCGGTGACCTCGACGCCGAGGCGGTCGCTCGCGAGGGTCCGGAACGACGGCTCGTCGCCGATTTCGCCGCGCCAGAGCCGATCGCGGAAGAACAGCCACCCGTCGGTTCCCGGCTCGCCCGCCGGGATCTCCATCGTCGCCTCGAACCGGTCCGGATCGACCGCCGTACCGTCCGGGTCGAGCCGGAATGCGACGGCGAAGACGTAGGCGGCGTCCATCGGTCGCGATCTGCGCGGTCGGAGAGTAAAAGTACATATCCCTCGGTCGTGTCGGTCCAGGTGTATGTTGGATCGACTCCGTGACCTCGGCGAGCGGGCCTACCGCCGCCACCTCCGTCGCGAGATCGACGACGTGCCGGCCCACGTCGCGATCATCCAGGACGGGAACCGGCGGTACGCCCGCGAGCGCGGCGATGACGCGCCCGACGGGCACCGCGCCGGCGCCGACACCACCGAGCGCGTGCTCGACTGGTGCGCCGACCTCGGCGTCGCGGAGCTGACGCTGTACGCCTTCTCCACCGAGAACTTCGGACGCCCCGACGAGGAGCTGGCGCCGCTGTTCGACCTGCTGGAGCGCAAGCTCAGGGAGTTCGCCGACGCAGACCGCGTCCACGAGCAGGGGGTCCGCGTCCGCGCGATCGGCGACGTCGCCCGGCTCCCGCCCCGCGTCCGCGACGCGATCGACTACGCCGAGCGCCGCACCGCCGACAACGACGAATTTACGCTGAACGTCGCGCTCGCGTACGGCGGCCGGACCGAGCTGCTTGACGCCGCCCGGACGATCGCCGCCGACGTCGACGCCGGCGACCTCGACCCGAGCGACGTCGACGCCGAGACCGTCGAGGACCGGTTGTACGACCGCCCCGTCCGCGACGTGGACCTCATCGTCCGGACCGGCGGCGACGAGCGCACCTCGAACTTCCTCCCGTGGTACGCAAACGGCAACGAGGCGGCCGTCTACTTCTGTGCCCCCTACTGGCCGGAGTTCTCGCAGCGGGAGTTCCTGCGGGCGATCCGCACGTATCAGTCCCGTGAGGAGTCGTGGCAGCGCGCCCGCGCGGAGCGGGCCGTCGCCCTCGTCCGGGCGGTCGCCGAGGTGGAACTCGCCGAGGCCCGGACCGTCGCCGGGCGGCTCCGCGAGCGCGTCCCCCGGCTCGACGGGAGCGACCTCTCAGACGACGCCCTCGGGATCGCCGAGGGTGACGCGGTCGGAACGGGCGACGGCGACGCCCGGGAACGGCCGGGGGCGGACTGACCTCGGTGCGGGCGGAGTCACTCCGCGGGGGACGGACAAACCGCGCACTCCCGAGTCGACCCCGCCGTCCGCGAACGCCGCCGTCCGATCTTCCCCGTCCGGTCAGGCCGGGTTCTTCCGCGTCAGGTCGCTGCCGCAGATCGGGCACCGCTCCCGGTTCTCGTCGAACGTGCGGTTGCAGCCGACGCACTGGAAGCGCCACTCGCGCTCCTCCGAGATTCCGTCCCTGGCGATCGGTTCGACGCGCAGGTCGAGCCGCTCGGCGACGTTCTGCATCGCGTAGTCGTCGGTGACGAGCGTCGCGCTCAGCTCCAGCGCGGTCGCGATCAGCCGGGTGTCGGTGTCCGACAGCTCCGCGTCGTCGCCCGAGCCGCGCGCGGCGCGCCGGACGTTGTCGATGACCTCCGGGGCCGGGACGTGGATCGTCATCCCGGACCCCTCCATCGCGTCGAAGCGGAGCGCCCCCTCGCCGGTGAGCTCCTCGTGCACTTCGGGCACCGAGACGACGTCGTCGTCGGTGGTGTACTCGTGGATGAACGCCGAGGTGTCGAGGACTTCCATCAGCGGGCGACGACGATGTAGTCTTTCACCGCCTGCACGTTCGCGACCGGCACCTTCAGTCGGCCCGTCTCGTCGACGTCGAAGCCGAGCCGATCGGGGCTGAGCTGCTCGTGCGGGCTGACGAGCAGGTCGTTCAGCTCCCCCGACTTCAGGTCCATCGTGATGTTGTACAGGTCGCCGAGCTCCGTGCCGTCCGAGCTCATCACCGCCTTCCCGGAGAGGTTCTCCGCGAGGATGTCTACCATGTCCTCACCGTCCGGGGCAACGGTCTTAAACGCCACGGGGGCGTCCGACGGGCGACGGACGCGGATCGGATTCCGCCGCCGGCGATCGCCGCCGATCCGGACCGCCGCGGACGGCGGCGTTTTGAAAGGCTTAACTGACGCCCGGGCGGAACACACGGTAACCGACCTTCTCGGGGCGATCACCCATGACCGACCACACAAACGCGGATACCCTTCGGACGCCGATCGTCGCCGTGTTGGGTCACGTCGATCACGGCAAGACCAGCCTGCTCGACAAGATCCGCGGCTCCGCCGTCAGCGAGGGCGAGGCCGGCGCGATCACCCAACACATCGGGGCGACGGACATCCCGCTCGACACCATCTCCGGCATGGCCGGCGAGCTCATCGACCCGACCGACTTCGATCTCCCCGGCCTGCTGTTCATCGACACGCCGGGTCACCACTCCTTCTCGACGCTGCGCGCCCGCGGCGGCGCGCTCGCCGACATCGCGGTGCTCGTCGTCGACGTGAACGACGGCTTCCAGCCGCAGACCGAGGAGGCGATCGACATCCTCCGGCGCACCGGGACCCCCTTCGTCGTCGCCGCCAACAAGGTGGACACGACGCCGGGGTGGAACCCGGAGGAGGGCCAGCCGATCCAGCAGAGCCTCGGGGCGCAGTCGGAGCGCGCCGAGTCGATGCTCAACGAGAACCTCTACGAGATCATCGGCCAGCTCTCCGACGCCGGCTTCTCGGCGGACCTCTACTGGCGCGTGCAGGACTTCCAGAAGAACATCGGCGTCGTCCCGCTGTCGGCGATCACGGGCGAGGGCGTCCCCGACCTCCTCACCGTCCTGATGGGGCTCTCCCAGCGGTTCATGAAAGAGGAGATGGCGATCGACGTGCAGGGCCCCGGCGAGGGGACGGTGCTGGAAGTGAAAGACGAGCGGGGCTTCGGCGCCACCATCGACACCGTGGTGTACGACGGCGTGGTCCGCAACGGCGACAAAGTCGTCGTCGGCGGGCAGGAGGAACCGATCGTCACCGAGATCCGGGCGCTGTTGCAGCCGCGGCCCCTGGAAGAGATCCGCACGGAGAAGCAGTTCGAGAAGGTGGCGGAGGTCGGCGCCGCGGCCGGGGTGAAGATCGCCGCGCCGGACCTCGACCGCGCGATGGCGGGCGCCCCGGTCCGCGTCGTCCGCGACCGCCCGGAGGCGGAGGTCGTCGAGGAGGTGAAAGCCGAGCTCGCGGAGATCGAGGTCGACACCGCCGAGGACGGCGTCGTCGTCAAGGCCGACACGCTCGGCTCGCTGGAGGCGATGGCGAACGCGCTCCGCGAGGCCGAGGTTCCCATCCTGCGCGCCGAGGTCGGCGACATCGCGCCGCGCGACATCGCGGTGGCCGAGACGGCGAACCAGGACGAGCACAAGGCCATCCTCGGCTTCAACGTCGACCTCCTCGCGAACGCGGAGACGGAGCTGGAGAGCGCCGACGTGAAGCTGTTCACCGACGACGTCATCTACCAGCTGATCGAGGAGTACGAGACGTTCGTCGAGGAGCGCCAGCGCGCCCAGCAGGAGACGGTGCTGGACAAGGTCGTCCGGCCCGCGCGCTTCCGTATCCTCCCCGACCACACGTTCCGCCAGAACGACCCCGCGGTCGTCGGCGTCGAGGTCATCTCCGGCACCCTCCAGAACAACCGCAATGTCGGCGCGTTCGAGGGCAACGAGTTCGACCGCGTCGGCCAGCTCTCCGGGATCCAGAAGCAGGGCGACGACGTCGACGAGGCGCGCGCCGGCGAGCGCGTGAGCATCGCCATCGACGGTCCCACCGTCGGCCGCGGCATCGAGGAGGGCGACACCCTCTGGACCGAGGTGCCCGAAAAGCACGCGAAGATCCTCGAACAGGAGCTGAAAGAGGAGATCACGGCCGACGAGCGCGAGGCGCTCTCGGCGTACCTCGACACCAAGCGGAAGCGGGACCCCTTCTGGGGGAAATAGGTAGCTCATAGGATACTTAAAATCGGGCGTCGAAGTTGCAGTATGGTCTCCCGCGAAAACAGGGTCATCCTCCTTTTTGCGACGGTCGGGCTGGTACTGGGTTACGGAGGACGTGTCGTGACGAACCTGAGCGATACCGTCCTGATTGGAGTACTGATTTTCGTCGGCGTCGCAGCACCGCAACTGCTGAACAACTATCTGGATAACAGGGACTCGGACTGACCCAGACCGTTGTGTTGGTTTTGACCACTCCAGCGACCCCTTCTGGGGGAAATGGGCCGACGAGAACGTCCCCCTCAGAGTGCCTCGCCGCAGCTCGGACACTCCGAGCCGCGATCGCCGTCGACGGGCTCGACCGCGACCCGACAGTTCTCGCACCACCGGCGCGTTCCGCCCTCGTCGCCGGGAACGTCGTTCGTCATGTGATGTCGCTCACCGCGGGAGCGTCCAGTTCACGTCGACGCCGCGGTCGGGGAACCGGGGCGTGGAGACGACCTCGAACGTCCGGTCCGCGGCGCCCTCGGTCGTCGGCGCCGCGGCCATGAGCCACGCCACGTCCGCCCGCGAGACGGTCCCCCACAGCTTCTCGCCCGGCTCGGCCGTCGTGACGAGTCCCGTCCGGCGCCCGTTCGTCAGGACCCCCGGACGAAGTATCGTGTGGCGGATCGGCGCCTCGCGAATCGCGACCTCGGCCTCCGCCTTCGCCTCCTGGAGCGGCCCGATGAACGCGCCGAACGCCGACGCCAGCGGGCTCGCCGGCTCGGGACCGACGCCGATCGCCGACTCCATCACGAACGCGTCGACGCCGGCGTCGACCGCCGCGTCCAGGAGCGCTCGGTTCCCGGCGCCGTCGACGAACGGCGGGCCGCTCCGGACGGCCGACCTGGTGCTCCCGACGGCGCTTATCACGGCGTCGACCCCCTCGACGGCGGCGGCGAGGTCCGACGGGTCGAGGAGGTCGTCCACCGCGACCTCGTCCGCGCCGGCCGCGCGGAGGTCGGCCGTGGCCCCCGGGGAGCGCGTGAGCGCGCGAACCGTGTCGACTCGCGGTCCGGTTCGCCGGAGCACCTCGCGGCCTGTTCCGCCCGTCGCGCCCGCGACGAGGACCGCGTCGATGTCGGTCGGATCCATGTCTCACGTTCGAAGCGGAGCGCAAAGAACGCCCGGGTCGGACCGGTTCCGCCCGCGCCGCGCGGTCGCGCCTTCACTGAGACGGTGTCTCAAAAAGGAGCGCTCGCGTCCGCGGATCGGCGCCGGAGTTCGACGCCGTCGGTTTGCCGCCTTCACACGCCGTTTCAGTCCGGACGCCGGACGGGGGCCTGAGTGCGAAACTACTCGTCGTCCGCCAGCATCTGCCTGATCTCCTCCAGCTTGAAGTAGGACGCCAGCCCGAGTATCGTGACGGGCCAGAAGCCGACGAACTGGCCGCGCTGCTTGTCGCCGCGCACGTAGTAGAAGTACAGTGCGAGGGCGACCGAGCCGACTGATGCCAACACCGCGGGAGTGAGACCGTCAGCACCGATTCCTTCCGCGGCTTCGACCGCCGTGTCCTCAGTTGAGTCGCTCACAGATTCGTTAGGGCGCGTATATGTAAATCAGTTCCCGTCAGCGAGGGCGGGCGAGCCGGATTCGGCGGCCCGGTCGTCGCGCTCTCGCCGCGGAGGTCCTACTCGGAGCGATCGCGCTCCGACCTGCGGACGGCGAGGAAGATGAGCACCGAGAGCGCGATCATGACGACTGCGAACAGTCGATCGTTCCCGTCGCCGCGTTCGTCGTCTGTCGCGGGCATGATGGTAGTCTTTGGACACCCGCGCACATACGTCTTCGTCCCCGAAGCGCGCCGCGGTCGCGATCGGTCGGCCGTTGCGACCCGTATCGAACCGGAGGCCGGTCGCCGCGCGCGGAGACCGATCGCTCCACGGATCGTGGCAAACGATTACACGTTTACGTCCCCTCGTTGGGGTATGGACGATATCGACCCGGACGTGCTGATGATCGCCGTCGGCGTCGCGCTCAGCCTGATCGCCGTGATGGAGCTCTACCCGGCCTGGAAGCGATCCAGGCAGGAGTGACCGCTCCGGCCCGCCCGACGTCAGTCCCGCGATGGCTCGGCGGAGCCGGCGGTCGTCGCGTGTCTCACCAGCCGGGTGGCCGTCGCCTTCCACCGCACCGACACGTCGTCTCCCTCGGTGAGCGCCAGCCGGGACGCGCTCTCGGCAGTGACCAGCACGTGGAACGCCGTGCCCTTGACCGCGACGCGAACCGTGCAGACCGTCTCACCCGCGTCGACGTCGACGACCGTCCCTTGGAGTCGGTTCCGCGCGCTCGTCGCGTCCGGGTCGATGTCGGCGTCCTCCGAGTAGACCGTCACCGCGTCGGCGCCGACTCTGACCTGCACTGCGTCCCCGGCGGTCGCGTGATCGTGGAGTCCCCGAAGCGTGCCGACCGCGGTGTCGACGTCGGCCAGTTCGCCGTCGACGCTCGCGACCGTCCCGTCGAGCACCGTCTCGGGGACGCTCGCGGTCGCGGCGAGCACGGCCTGCAGTCTGTCGTAGCGGTCGAGCAGCTCGCGCCCGGCGTCGGCGAGGCGGCTGCCGCCGCCGTCGGAGCCGCCGCGCCGGCGTTCGACCAACCGGCCGAACGCGTCCTCTAACGTCTCTATCCGCGAGAGGGCGCGGGCCCGAGAGCGCCCGAGCTCCGCGGCCGCGCCCGCGACAGAGCCGACCTCGTGGACCGCCCTGAGGAGCGCGGCGTCGCGCCCGTCGAACTCGGCGTCGCCCTCGATGAGCGCCGCGCTGCCCCGGCCCGCTCCGGCGGCGCCCGCCTCGTCACTCCCGTCCATACCGAAGCCGTCGTCCCGGGAGGTGTTGGCGCTTTCCCTCCCCGGGAGCGTCGACCTCGCCGCCGCCGACGTAACCGTTTGCGGTCGCTCCGCGCTCCGGTCTCGACCGGCCTCGAAACGCGATCGGACACCGTCTCGACCCCGACGGCTCGCTCCGGGTTCCTCGTCCGGGAGCGGGTAACCGCTCGCGATTGACCGATGGCAGAAGCTATATTTGGGGCCGGTCCGTCGGTGTATCTATGCTGATACATCGAAGACGGTTCGTCGCCGCGCTCGGTGCAGGGGCTGTCGCGAGTACCGCCGGCTGCGCCGGCGGGAGTCAGGAGGAGTCGGGCGGCGGCGCCGGCGTGGCCGGCGAGACGCTGACGCTCACGACGACGACGAGCACCTACGACACCGGGCTGCTCGACGCGATCCACGGCGACTTCGAGGAGATGTACGGCGTGACCGTCGACGCGGTCGCCCAGGGTACCGGCGCGGCCTTGGAGTCGGCCCGGAACGGCGACTCCGACGTGGTGATGGTCCACGCCCGCGGGCTCGAAGACGAGTTCCTGCGCAACGGGTACGGAGTCAACCGCCGCGACCTCATGTTCAACGACTTCGTGATCGTCGGACCCGAGAGCGACCCCGCCGGAATTCAGGGGATGGCCTCGGCGACCGACGCGCTCACCGCGATCGCCGACGCCCAGGCGCCGTTCGTCTCGCGGGGCGACAACTCCGGCACGCACACGAAGGAGCTGAACCTCTGGGAGGCCGCGGGCACCGAGCCCGGCGGCGACTGGTACCAGGAGACCGGCACCGGCATGGGCGAGGCGCTGAACGTCGCGAACCAGCAGGGCGCGTACACCCTCTCGGACCGCGGCACGTTCATCTCGCAGCGCTCGGAGATCGACCTCACGATCCTCGTGCAAGGGCCCATCGAGGACGGCCCCGAGATCCTCGCGAACCCGTACGGGATCATGGCCGTCAACCCCGGCGTCCACGACAACGCGAACTACGACCTCGCGATGGCGTACATCGGCTGGATCACGAGCCCGGGGGTCCAGGAGTCCATCTCCGAGTACCAGGTGAACGGCGAGCAGCTGTTCTTCCCCAGGGCGGTCTCGGAGAACCCCGACTTCCAGCAGTACGTTCCGGAAGGCTGGAGTAGCGACTCGTCCGACGAGTAAGCGTGCCGATCGAACCAGTCGCACAGTCGCTTCCCGGAATCGCCCGGGTCGCGGTCGACCTGCCCCTCCTCCTCGACCTCCCGTTCAGGGAGGGGTACGTCTGGAGTATCATCTACGTCTCCCTGTACGTGAGCCTCACGGCGGTGGCGCTGAGCACGCTGTTCAGCATTCCGGTCGCCGTCGTGATGGGCTTTACCGACTTCCCGGGCAAGCAGTTCGTGAAGTCGGTGATCAACACCGGGATGGGCTTCCCGAGCGTCGTCGTCGGCCTCATCGTGCTGTTCGGCGTCTCGAACCAGGGGCCGCTCGGCGCGCTCGACCTGATCTTCACGAAGCAGGCGATGATCATGTCGCAGTTCGTGCTCGCGACGCCGCCGATCACGGCGATCAGCCTCGCGGCGATCACCGGCGTCGACGAGAGCGTCCGCGACGCCGCCCACGTGCTCGGCGGCACGCGCGTCGACGTGGCGCTCGTCGTCCTCAAGGAGGCCCGGTACGGCATCGCGACCGCGATCCTGGCCGGCTTCGGCCGCGCCATCAGCGAGGTGGGCTCGGTGCTCATCGTCGGCGGCAACATCACGGGCGCGGACGGGATCTCGAAGACCCGCACGCTGACGACCGCGATCCAGCTGGAGGCCAGACAGGGGCAGTACGGGACCGCGATGATCCTCGGCGCCGTCCTCGTCGCGCTCGTCCTGGCGGTCAACGCCGTCGTGATCCGGCTCGGCGACCAGGGGGTGCACCGCTGATGCTCCGGCTCCGAAGCGTCTCCCGCTCGTACGGCGACGAGACGGTCCTCCGCGACCTCTCGATCGAGGTCGGCGAGGGCGAGACCGTCGCGGTGATCGGTCCCTCCGGCGTCGGCAAGACGACGCTGCTCCGGACGCTCGCGCTCTCGCTCGAACCCGACGACGGCGCCGTCGCGCTCGACGGCACCGACGCGTGGGCCGCCGAGGAGTCCGAGCGCCTCGCGCTCCGGCGGCGCGTCGGAATGGTGTTCCAGGAGGCGAGCCTCTTCGACGCGCCCGTCGCGCGCAACGTCGAGTACGGGCTGCGGATCCGCCAGCCTTGGACCGACCGGGTCCGGTCCCAGCTCCGCTCGCTGGTCGGGGTACACGAGCCCGCCGACGCCGTCAGCGACGCGCTCGACGTGGTGGGGCTCTCCGAGAAGGCGTCCCAGCGCTCGTCGTCGCTCTCCGGCGGCGAGGCACAGCGGGTGTCGTTCGCCCGAGCGCTGGCGTACGACCCCGACGTCCTCCTCCTGGACGAGCCCACCTCCGACCTCGACCCGCGGAACACCGCCGTCATCGAGGACGCGATGGCGAAGGCCCGCGACCGCGGCATCGGCGTCGTCGTGGCGACGCACGACATGCATCAGGCCGAGCGCGTCGCCGACCGCGTCGCGGTGCTGCTCGACGACGGGATCACGGAGGTCGGGCCGACGGAGCGGATCTTCGACGACCCCTCGGACGAGCGCACCCGGAAGTTCATCTCGGGCGAACTGGTGTACTAACTCGCGTCGTGAGGAGGCGGGAGACCGGTCGAAATTCGGCGATTCGACGGAGACAATCGACGGCTCTGCGAGGGGCACCTCTAAAGCCCCAGCCGCTCGGCTGTACGCGGTTGCCACTGGATTGCCGGTGAACGGGCGGTGTTCAGATAAGGATTGAAACGTGAGGCGGTGCGTTTTCAAAGTGATCTATGCCCGAAAACGACCGCCTCGGCGGCTGTTTAGACGAGATTAACTTAGAGTTTGCGGAGCGAGAAGCAACACCGAAGCTGTTGATGAAGCTCAGTATTCAGCTCCATCTGCCCGGATTGTCGCTTTTGAATACTGTTTACTTCTTGAGGTATTCGGTGTTGATCGGGTTCGATCTACTGTTCGTAACTGGGTACACAAGGCCGATCTGCAGCCGAGCTCTGGTCGGAGTCCGAACCAAGTTGCGGTCGATGAAACCGTGATTCAGCTTGACGATGAACACTATTGGCTGTACGCCGCCGTCGATTCCGACTCAAATGAGTTTCTCTCCTCCCGTACTTTTATTTCGCCGCACGTTTCGTAACAGATACGAACGATCATGTCGACGACACGTGACGCGCCCGCCGAGCGAACGGCGGCGCTCGACGCGGCGGAGGCGCGGCGGACGGTCGCCGGGCTCGCCGACGGAGCGGTCGAGACGGTCGCGGACCTCCGCGTCCGCGGCCGGGCGGACGAGATCGCCGAAGAACTCCGCGAGACCCACCTCCCGGCGCTGGAGGAGGCCGGGTACATCGAGTGGGACCGCGAGGCCGGCACGATCGCGCCGGGCCCGAACTTCGACGAGGCCGCCGCCCACGTCGGGAACCTCCCCGATATCGACGGAGAGGCGGGCGACGACTGAGCCCACGGGGAGCCGGGCGACGACGGAGCCCGAGACGTTTTTACGCCGCCGCGGGGGAGTCCCGGTATCGCATGGCCGAGCCGATCCTGAAGTGGGCCGGCGGCAAGCGCCAGCTGCTCGACGAGCTGTACGCCCGCTTCCCGGCGTCGTACGGCCGGTATCACGAGCCGTTCGTCGGCGGCGGCGCGCTCTTCTTCGACTTAGAGCCCGCGGACGCGACGGTCAACGACGCGAACCCCCGACTGATCAACTTCTACGAGCGGGTGCGCGACGAGCCGGAGGCGCTGATCGAGCGACTGACGGCGTTCGACGACCCCGACGCCGAGCCGGACCCGTCGCTCCCGTTCGCCGAGGAGACGCCCCGCGGCCGCGACGTGGAGAGCTACTACTACCAGCAGCGCGCGCGGTTCAACCGGCGCCCCTACGAGGGCGAGTTCGACCCCCTCGAGGAGGCCGCGCTCCTGTCGTACCTCAACCGGACCTGCTACAACGGGCTCTACCGCGAGAACGCGGACGGCGGCTTCAACGTCCCGGTCGGGCGGTACGCGAACCCCGACTGGGTCCAGCGCGACCGGATCCGTCGGGCGAGCGACGTGCTGGCGGACGCGACGCTCCGCAACGGCGACTTCGCGTACGTCCTCGACGCCGCGGAACCCGGCGACCTCGTCTACTTCGACCCGCCGTACGAGCCGATGAGCGCGACCGCGAGCTTCAACGAGTACAGCGCCGAGGGGTTCGACCGCGACGACCAGCGCCGGCTGCTCGACGTCGCCGGCGAGCTCGACGACGACGGGGTTTGGGTCGTGGTGAGCAACAGCGGCGTGATGTACGAGCCGTACGCCGACGCGGGGTTCCGCGTGGAGCGCGAGGACGCGACCCGCGCGATCAACAGCGACGCCGACGGCCGCGACGCGGTCGACGAGATCGTCGCGACGAACGTGCCGCCGGAGGAGCGGCGGACGGCGGAACAGCGCGAGCTCTCCGGCTTCTGAGCGCGGGCGGCGTGTCGACCGGTGACCGCGGCGCCGACGGGGCCGTCCCCGTCGACCGCATGGGGCGGGCTTTTTGAACTCCCCCGACGAGGTCTCGCGTATGACCGACATCGACATCGACCTCGTGCTCGTTCCCGTCGACGGGAGCGAGGAGTCCCACGAGGCGGTCGACTACGCGATCGCGGTCGCCGCCGAGTACGGCGCGAGCGTCCACGCCCTGTACGTGTTAGACGAGGACGTGGTCCGCGCCATCGACCACGGCGCGGTCGACGAGAGCGACGTTGCCGACGACACGGAGGCGTTCACGGACTCCGTCGCGCGGCGCGCGGAGGCTGCCGGGGTACCCCACAGCAACTCCATCGCGGCCGGCTTCTCGATGACGGTGAAGACGGTCCACCCCGGCAGCGTCGTGCTCGACACCGCCGAGGAGCTGGACTCCGACTTCATCGTGGTGCCGCGCGAGCCAGTCACGGGCGACCCGGGCGAGGTGCTCGGGAAGGCGGCGGAGTACGTCCTCCTCTACGCGAGCCAGCCGGTCCTGTCCGTCTGATGGCCGGCGCGATCCCGTTCCTCCCCGCGGGCACGACGCTGCCCCCGCTCCCGTACCTCGTCGCCGTCCTCCTCGCTGCCGGCGCGGTCGGTGTCGCGCTCCGACGCCGATCGCCGCGGGTGACCGGCCGCCACGTGCTCGCGCTCGGGCCGTGGATGGCGCTCGGCTCCGCGGCCCACGTGCTGTACGTCGTCGACGCGCTCCCGCCCGCGATCGCGCCGCTCGCCGGCTCGCCGACCGTCTACCTCACGGTGGGGTCGCTCGCGGGCGCGGCGTGGCTCGCGAGCGCGGCGCTGTCGGCCGAGCGCGTCCCGACGCTCCTCGCCGTCGCCGGCGCGCTCCTGCTCGTCCCGGTCGTCACGGCCGCGCTCGCGACCGGCGTCTCCCCGGTCGGCGCTCGCTGGTCGACGGTCGCGCTCGCGCTCTCCCTCCCGGTCGCCGGCGTCGCTTGGGTCGGGGTGACCCGGCTGCGCCCGGAGACCGCGGTCACCGGCGGGGTCGGCGCGCTCGCGGTGTTCGGCCACGCCCTCGACGGCGTCTCCACCGCGGTGGGGACGGCGCAGCTCGGCTTCGGCGAGCGCACGCCCCTCTCCCGGATCCTGCTCGGGTTCGATTGGATCCCGCCCGTCCCGGTGCTCGGCGAGGGGTGGCTGTTCCTGCTCGTGAAGCTCGCGGTCGCGAGCGCCGTGGTCTGGCTGTTCGCGGCGTACGTCCGTGAGGAGCCGGCGGAGGGGTACCTCCTGCTCGGCTTCGTCGCGGCGATGGGGCTCGGGCCGGCCGCGCACAACCTCCTGCTGTTCTCCGTGGCGGCGTGAGGGGCGGGCCCGAGCGGCGGGCGCGAGCGGTCGCCTCACAGGACCGCCAGCGCGAACGCGACGGTGACCCCGGCGAGCAGGACGGCCTGGACGAACGCGCTGGCGAGGGCGCCGACCACCGCGTAGGCCGCCTGTCGAGCGGCCTCGCGCGTGTCGCCGTCGTGCTCGTTCAGGGCGGCGAGGAAGACGGTGCCGCCCAGTCCGACGACGAGCCCGATCGGACCGAGCGGGATCAGGAGGACGATCCCTACCAGCGTCCCGACGACGACGGTCCCTGTCGAGGCACCGCCGAGCCGCCCGGAGACCATTCCCGACGCGACGTCCGCGGCGGAGGCCAGAAGGGAGACGAGGACGAGCGCGACCACCACGGCGAGGCTCGGCTCAGCGAATCCGGTGGCGGACGCGTAGCCGACGACGGTCAGCGCCGCGAGGACGCCGCCCGGCACGAGCGGGACGAACGAGCTGGCCGTCCAGACGACGAGCAACGCGATCGCCAGTCCGGCCGCGAGGGAGACCATACGAATCGGACGCTGCGTGCGCTGAAAACGCTTCACCCCGATCGACCCGGCGGGGGCGGGTCCGCCGACGCCGTCAGTCCTCCTCTTCGACGACTTCCGGGTCCTCGATCGCCGACTGCAGGGAGTCGAGCCCGTTGACCCACTCGGAGACGAGCCCGTACTCCAGCTCCTCGACGAGCTCGATGTCGAGCGGCTCGCCGTCGATGACCCGGGTGCCGGCCTGCACGACGTAGCCGAGCGCGGCGTCGAGGTCGTCCTCGGCCTCGGCGTCGGCGGCCGCGCGCACGAACTCGGTCACGTCGCCCTCGACGACGCCGCCGACGACGTACTCCTCGGCCGCGTAGAAGACGGGGACGAGCGAGGTCTGGACGCCGTCGATCAGCATCACCTTGTCCTCGTCGTCGAAGTCGACGTCGGCGAGGACGATGTCGCGCACGTCGCGGATCTCCTCGACCGCGCGGTCCTCGTCGATGCGCTCGTCGTCGAGCGCCGCGAGCACCTTCACGACGGCGATCGCCGCGTCGTCTTGGAGGTTCAACAGGAGCCGCGCCGAGTCCTCGTTCTCAGGGTCGAGGTCCTCCTCCTGTAGCCGGTCGAGCCAGTTCTGCCAGCGGTCGTCGGTATAGAACGCTTCGACGGCGTCGTCGTCGGTCATGTCCCGTACGTCGCCCGGACTACTCAAATGCCTTTCCTATCGATCGCCGCGCGAGAGGGCGTCTCACCCGCTCGACGCCGGGATTCGGGATTTCGGGGTCACGCCTCCCGATCCAGCGTCGCCTCGGTGTCGATCCCGTACACCGCCGCGGGCGTCTGGACGTGCGCGCGCCGGACCGCCTCCTCATACCCCTCCTCCAGCAGCCAGCGCACGCGGCGCGGAACCGTCTTCGGGCCCAGCACCATCCCCGGCTTCTCGGGATCGTCGACGAAGTCCGTCTCCATCAGGAACGGCTCGCCCGATTCGGCGGCGCGTTCGAGCCGGTCCTTCTCGCTCATCACGCTCGGCGTCGGGCCCGCGAGCCGGCCCTCGGCGTAGTGTTTCACGACGTTCGTCGGATCGAGCCCGACCTCCTCGGCGGTATCGGCCAAGTCCGTGAGGTCCTCGCTCGCCTCGGTGTGGAGCTGGACCGCGCAGCCGAGCGCGGCGCCGAGTTCGAACGCGCGGCGGGTGACCGCGTTCGACGCGTCCCAGACCGCGTCGCTCACGTCGTAGTGCGGGCGCCCGGACTTCAGCGCGAGCGCCCGGCCGTCGGCGACGAACTCGCTCGCGACCTCCACCCCGCCGCACATCAGGTCGCGGGCCGCTTCGGGGGCGAACCCGCGCTCGTCGACCAGCCGGCTGATCAGTCCCGGATGGACGCCGAGGACCGGCCACGCGCGGCCCGGGAGGATCTCGTTCGCGGCCGCGACCGCGTCAAGCGTCTCCTCGAAGACCGGCCGGAAGTCGGCCGGCTCGTCCGGCTCGACGCCGAGGTGCCACGAGGGTTTGTTCACAACGAGCAGGTGCGTGCCCCCGAGCCGGACGAAGTCCTCGACCGCGTCCGTGCCGCGTCCGTGGCGCGGGTCGAGATGGAGGTGGTCGTCGAGTACCGGCGTTCCGAGGTCCTCGGTCATACGTGAGGGACGTGGCGGCTGGCGTTTATATACAACGACCGTCCGATCGAGTCCGATTGTGGGTCGTTGGTGCTACTGGCGTGGAGGACGCTTCCGAAGCCCCAGCCGCTCGACTGTACGTGACTGATACCGAATCTCTGGTGAACATCTCCAAAGTCCCAGCCGCGAGGGC
>NZ_CVRT01000052.1 GCF_001261915.1 Halorubrum sp. SD626R | reverse complement strand
TCGAGGACGTGGCGATCTGTCTCGGCGAGGCGTTCGACGAGGCGCTCGGCGACAAGCGCGGCATCCGGCGGTACGCCGACCGACGGGTCCCCCTCGACGAGGCGGTCGCGAGCGTCGTCGTCGACGTCGCCGGGCGCCCGTACTACGAGTTCTCGGGCGAGTTCTCTCAGGAGTCGGTCGGCGAGTTCACCAGCGTGATGGCCGACCACTTCGCGCTGTCGCTCGCGCAAAACGCCGGGCTGACGCTCCACGCCGCGGTGGAGCGCGGCGACAACGCCCACCACGAGGTCGAGGCGCTGTTCAAGTCGATCGCGCGGGCGCTCGACGATGCGACGCGGCTCGACGAGCGCCGCAGCGACACGCCGAGCACGAAGGGCGAACTGTAGTCGAATAGCGGCCGCAACCGATCACCGCCTCGTTCCGACGGTTTAAATCGGGTCGGGACCCACGCTCCACCAATGCAACCGAGTTCGCTCTCCGGGCTCCCCGCGGGCGTCGGCGAGGCGCTCGAAGCGGAGGGCGTCGCCGAGCTGTACCCGCCGCAGGCGGCCGCCGTCGAGGCCGGCGTCGTCGACGGCGAGAGCCTCGTCGCCGCGGTGCCGACGGCCTCCGGGAAGACCCTGATCGCCGAGCTCGCCATGCTGTCCGCGATCGAGCGCGGCGGGAAGGCGCTGTACATCGTCCCGCTGCGCGCGCTCGCCAGCGAGAAGAAGACCGAGTTCGAGCGGTGGGAGGACCACGGCGTCACCGTCGGCGTCTCCACCGGCAACTACGAGTCGGACGGCGAGTGGCTCGCCACCCGAGATATCGTCGTCGCCACCTCTGAGAAGGTCGACTCGCTGATCCGCAACGGCGCGCCGTGGATCGACGACCTCACCTGCGTCGTGAGCGACGAGGTCCACCTCGTCGACGACCCGAACCGCGGCCCCACCCTCGAGGTGACCCTCGCGAAGCTCCGGAAGGTGAACCCCGGGCTCCAGACGGTCGCGCTCTCGGCGACCGTCGGCAACGCCGACGTCATCGCCGACTGGCTCGACGCCGGACTCGTCGAGTCCGACTGGCGCCCCATCGACCTCCGGATGGGCGTCCACTTCGGCAACGCGATCGACTTCGCCGACGGGAGCAAGCGGGAGGTGCCCGTCGAGCGCGGCGAGGACCAGACCGCCCGGCTCGTCGCGGACGCGCTCGACACCGAGGAGGACGGGCAGGGCGGCTCCTCGCTCGTCTTCGTCAACTCCCGGCGCAACGCCGAGTCGTCGGCCCGGAAGCTGGCCGACGTCACCGGGTCGCGGCTCACCGACGACGAGCGCGACCGCCTCCGCGATCTCGCCGAGGAGATCCGCGGCGTCTCCGACACGGACACCTCCGAGGACCTCGCCGACGCGGTCGCGGAGGGGTCGGCGTTCCACCACGCCGGGCTCGCGAGCGAGCACCGGTCGCTCGTCGAGGACGCGTTCCGCGACCGCCTCATCAAGTGCATCTCCGCGACGCCCACCCTGGCCGCCGGCGTCAACACCCCCGCCCGCCGGGTGATCGTCCGCGACTGGCGCCGCTACGACGGGGAGTTCGGGGGGATGAAACCCCTCGACGTGCTGGAGGTCCACCAGATGTGCGGCCGCGCGGGCCGGCCCGGCCTCGACCCGTACGGCGAGGCCGTGCTGCTCGCCAACGACGCGGACACGAAGGAGGAGCTGTTCGAGCGGTACCTCTGGGCCGACCCCGAGCCGGTCCGCTCGAAGCTCGCCGCCGAGCCCGCGCTCCGGACCCACGTGCTCGCCACCATCGCCTCCGGCTTCGCCTCGACGCGCGACGGCCTCCTCTCGTTCCTCGACAACACTCTCTACGCCGCACAGACCGACGACGAGGGGCGGCTCGCGGCCGTCACCGACACCGTCCTCGACTACCTCGCGGTCAACGACTTTGTCGAGCGCGACAGTGAGGGCGGGAGCGAGAGCCTGACCGCGACCGGCATCGGCCACACCGTCTCGCGGCTCTACCTCGATCCGATGAGCGCCGCGGAGATGCTCGACGGGCTGCGGTCGGTGGGGGACGAGGGGACCGCCGCCGTCACCGGCGCGGGAGGCGACGGCGACGGCGGAGAGTTCGTCAGGACGGCCGATGGCGACGAGGACGGCGACGAGCCCGGGTTCGGGACGTACACGCGGGCCGGGGAGAACGGCGAGGAGAGCGAAGCGGCGGACCCCGAGAGCGACGCCGACACCGCGGCACCCGAGGTCACCCCGCTCGGGCTCTACCACCTCGTCAGCCGCACCCCCGACATGTACGAGCTCTACCTGAAGTCGGGGGACCGCGAGGAGTACACCGAGCTCTGCTACGAGCGCGAGGGCGAGTTCCTCGGCGACGTGCCCTCCGAGTACGAGGACGTGCGCTTCGAGGACTGGCTCGCGTCGCTGAAGACGGCCCGCCTCCTAGAGGACTGGGCGAACGAGGTCGACGAGGACCGCATCACGGAGCGGTACGGAGTCGGTCCGGGCGACATCCGCGGGAAGGTCGACACCGCCGAGTGGCTCCTGCGGGCGGCCGAGACCCTCGCGCGCGACGTGGAGGGCGTCGACGGCGACGTCGTCGTCGCCGTCCGCGAGGCGAGAAAGCGGATCGAGTACGGCGTCCGCGAGGAGCTCCTGGATCTGGCCGGCGTCCGCAACGTCGGCCGCAAGCGCGCCCGCCGGCTGTTCGAGGCCGGGATAGAGACGCGCGCCGACCTCCGCGAGGCCGACAAGGCGGTCGTGCTCGGCGCGCTCCGCGGCCGCGAGCGCACCGCCGAGCGCATCCTCGAACACGCCGGCCGCGAGGACCCGTCGATGGGCGACGTGCGGCCGGACAAGTCGGCCTCGGCGGCGGCGACCGCCGGGGCTGGGAGCGACGAGAGCGGCGACGGACAGGCGAGCCTGGGTGACTTCGAGTGAGCGACGACGGCTCAGGGGACGGCGGGAACGGAGTCGATGGCGACGGTCCCCCGGACCCGCCGACGCCGCCGCACCGCCTCGTCCGCGGGACCGTCGCCATCGACGACCTCGACGCCTTCCTCGCCCGGCTCGACGAGATCGGCGCCGACACCGGTGCGGTCGTCCAGGCGTTCGACGCCGACCTCGTCGTCTCCGACGCCCACCTCGGCGTCGCGACCCGCCTCGCCGCGCGGGCGATCGCCCGCGGCGAGGCCGTGGCGCGCGACCCGGGCGTCGAGGTCATGCTGTACGCGGCCGGCCGGCGGCAGATCGATCGGGCGCTGGCGATGGGCGTCTCCGAGGGCGACCAGCCCGCGGTCGTGCTCGTCACCGACCTCGGTGAAGTGCCCGACGCGGGTCGGCCCGGCGCGGACCTCGACGCGGCCGAGCGCGCGGTCGCGGGACTGACGACCGGCGACGCTGACGGCGCCGCCACCGCCTTCGACGCGGACCGAGTGAGGGAGTTCTACGACGTCTCCGATCGCGAACTCGCGGCGACCGCGGGCGACCTGGCCGACGTCGTCCGCGAGCGCGTCGCGCTGCTGGACGTCGAGAAGTGATCGAGGAGGCGGAAGAGCGAGCCGTCGACCCCTTTATTTCTACTGGAAACCGCACTACATGGACGGGTTTTCATTCCAGGCGAAGCGAGCGGTCGAACCGAACGAGTCGATCCGCGCGAAACGAACCCGTCGTGGAAACGGCGCGGACCGCTCCCTCTGGGGGGACGCGGACGAACCGCGAGAATAGTCCATCCTGGATTCGAACCAGGGTCGAAGCCCCCAGAAGGCTTCAGGATTGGCCACTACCCCAATGGACTGTGCGCAACCAACGGTAGCCAGTGCGTGTTTGTAAGCGTTGCGCGTCGCCCGCCCTCTGTCACGCGTTCACAGACGGTGGCGGAGCACGACGGGCCGACTCCGCCGGATCCGATCGACGAACGTGCGTATATCGATGCGCTTTACTCGCCCGAATAACCACGAAGCTGTATGTACGTCGGACGATTCGTCGTCGTCGCCCCCGGAATCGGCGCCTACCGCGTCTCCTCGCGTTCGTTCCCGGACCGACGGGTGCTCGACCGCGACGGGACCCTCACGGTGGGCCCGACGCCGGACGCGCCCGAGACGGAAAACCCGTACGTCTCGTACAACTGCGCGCGAGCGGTCAGAACCCCCGCGGACGAGCCGCTCGCGGTCGTCGGCAACGGCTCGCACGTCGACCCGATCGCGGAGAAGCTGGAGTTCGGCTACCCGGCGCGCGACGCGCTCGCGACCCCGCTGCTCGCGCTCGACTTCGAGAAGGACGACTACGACACGCCGCGGATCGCCGGCGTCGTGGGGGCGGAGACGGCGACGATCGGCGTCGTCCGCCGCGACGCGCTCCTCGTCGAGGCCGTCGACGAGCCGACGATCGTCGCCACCTACGAGACCGACAGCCCCGAGCCGTACCCGCTCGCGGCGGCCGCGGCCGACGCGCCGGACGCGGGAGAGGCCGCGAGCGAGGTCCTCGACGCCGACTTCGAGCATCCCGTCTGCGCCGCGGGCGCGACCGTCGACGGCGACGGGGTGACGCTGGCGTTCGACAACGGGGACGACGGGTAGCCCTACTCCCGGTCGTCCGGGTCGAACGCGTCGATCGCCTCGTGAACGCCCTCGACCCACTCGTCGAGCGCGTCGTGGAGTCGTTCCTTCGCCTCCGGGACCGGGATCGCGGTGTACTGATAGACGTACCCGCCCGAGTCGAGCAGCCGGCGGCGGCGCTCGACGAGCCCCTTGTCCCGCAGCGTCGACAGCGAGCGGTTCACGTTCGACCGGTCCCGGTCGAGGATCTCGGCGAGCTCGGCGACGGTGCTCCCCGGGTGATCGAGCAGCGTCAGGTACGTGCGGCTCTCGTGGTCCTGGACGCCGAACACGCAGGAGAGCACGTGCTCGAACGAGGGAGAGACGTCGCCGACGAGGTCCTCGATCTCGGGGTCGCTCATAGGCGCCGTTCGACTGCGGTCGGATTAAAAGTCGTCATCGGCGGCGAGCAGGGGCGGACAGAGGTGGGGGCGGCCGTCGCGGGCGTCGGGAGTGGGGTGGTCGCGAGCGGGCGGTCAGCCGTCGGGGTCGGCGTACCCCATCCGGTCGATACAGCCGCGCATCTCCGACTCCTCGGCGTGGCGGTGGAGGTTGGTCGGGGTGTCGCAGTGATACGTCTCCCCGTCGTAGCGAAGCACGACCTCGTGGCGGCCGCCGGCGAGTTCGACGTCGACGAGGATCCGCCGGCCGTCGTTGAGCGCGTCGATGATCTCGTCGGCCGACAGCTCGCCGGCCTCGACCCGGAGTACCTCGCTCATACGCTCCCTTCGTGAGTCGCCGAATTAAAACCGTGCGTGTCGCGCCGGGATCAGGTCATCGTCGAGTCCGGGCCGCCCTCCGTCTCCGGAGGCTCGACGCCCTCGGCGGCGGCGACGTCGTCCGTTCGCTTCTCGGTCTCGACGTGCCAGCGGTCGATCTCGGACTCGTACTCGTCGAGGATCTCGCTCACCTCGGCCTTCAGCTCGTCGTCGTTGACGTTCACCTCGAACTCGAACGTCTCGCCGTCCTCGCCGCGACCCACCTCCTGGATGTTGGCGCTGACGAGCTCGTTGTCGAAGTAGTACGGGGCCATCTGGGTCATCACCTTGCGGTACACCGTGTCCTCGACCTTCCGGAGCGCCTTGCGGCTCGCCGAGTCGGCCGCGCGGGCGACGTGGCCGATCGACTCGCCCCAGCTCTCCATCGCGCTCTCCGTGTCGTTCTCCTCGACCTTCTCGTAGGACTCCGTGAGCTTCTCGCCGGCCGTCTGGAGGTCGTCGCCCGGCGTCTTGCCGGCCTGTTCGCCCTCGCCCTCGCCGACGGACGCCTGCTCGGCGGTCTTCGCCGACACGTCTTCGTCGATGCGCTCGTGGGACTTCGGGCGCCAGTCGTCGAACTCGTAGAAGGCGTCGCCGTCGGCGCCCGTCTCTCGGAGCGCCAGAGCGATCCGCTCGCCGTGTTCGACGACGTCTCCCCAGTCCCCGCGCAGTTTGAAGCCGGAGATGCTCTCTTCCATCGCGTGGACCCCCGTAGGAAACGAACGCGTATAAGTCTCTCCGACCGGACGTGAGCGCGAGCGTCGGTTACCAACGGCGGTTCGGGCTCACTTCCCGTACGAGATCCGACGCCCGAGCTCGTCGACGCGGTCTTTGAGGTCGCTGAGGAATCCCCCCGGCGAGATCTGCCGGAACGACGACTCGTCGACCTCGATGCGCTCGCCCGCAAACGGGTCGTGATCGGTGCGCTCCTCCGGGTCCTTGTCGCCGTTCACCGCGCCCACGACGGTCGACATCGAACACCGGCCGCACGCCTCCGCCTGAATCTCGTCGTCGGACATGGGTATCTCTACCGAACGATCGTGGTCGACGAACTTAAAACCCGTCGCTGGCGTCGCTGCATGGCCTTCTCGGTCGGCGACGCCGGCCCGACGGCCTTTTCAATCGCTCCGTGGAATTGATTCGCATGGGATACCGCGTCGTCGACACGGACTCGGTGGAGCCGAAGCCCGACCGCCCCTGCGAGTGCCGGAAGCTCTCCGAGCCGGGCGGGCTCGACGCCGCCGCGATCAACCGGTTCCGCGCCGAGCCGGGCGAGCAGCTCCCGCTCGCGTACCACTACCACGAGACCCAACAGGAGGCGTTCTACGTGCTCGACGGGACGCTTTCGGTGGAGACACCGGAGGGGACGTACGAGGTGCCCGCGGACGACCTGTTCGTCGTCGACCCCGAGAGCCCGCAGCGCGCGTACAACCCGGCCGACGCCGACGGCCCCGTGACCGTGCTGGCGATCGGCGCGCCGCCGGCCGACGACGACGCGGTCGCGTACGACCCGGACGATGAGTGACGCGGCCGGCGGCGGAGGCGACGACCGCCGCGATCCCGAGGAGCTGCCGGCCGAGATCCGCGAGGCGGTCCCGGACTACGACGACGAGTACCTCGATCGGGTCTCCGACCGGCTGATGTACAGCTACGACCTCGACGCCGACGTCGTCGTCGACGGGGAGCGGTTCGACCTGACCGCCGAGATGCGGATGCGCAACCAGAAGCAGTTCCTCCACCCCGCCCTGAGCTACGCGGATCACGACGTGATGGAGTACCTGTTCGCCCGGCGCGTCGCGGGTCCGACGGTCGGCGAGTTAGAGCGGCTCGTGGAGTTCGCCCACGGCGTCGCCGACGAGCGCGTCGACGGGAACGAGCAGCACTACGGGACCGATATCACGATCGTGCTCGTCGCCGACCGGATCTCGGAGCCGGTCGCCGAGTTCGTCGAGGGGTTCCGGGACCGGACGCTGCTGAAGTTCGGCTACTACGGCCACTACGAGGTGAACCTCGTCGTCGTCGCGCCCGACGAGGAGCGGCTCGTCGCCAGCGAGGCCGCGAGCAGCGCCGAGGCGCTCCGGTTATGGGAGCCGGTCGAGAAGCCGGACGACGGGATCTTCTCCAAGTTCGCGAAGCGGTTCTGGCGCTGATCGGACGCGAAAACGGTTTAAAAGGCGAAACGGTGTCGCGCGGCGGCGCCGTCAGTCGTCGCTCGGTTCGGCCGCGGGCGCGTCGCCGCTCCGTACCGACCGGAGGTTACCGACCCCGATCCGGACGAGCGACAGCGCGATGTAGATCAGCGCCAGTCCGAGGAGCATCTGCGCCGCGGACGACAGCTGCGCGCCGAGCGTGCCGGCGCCGCCCTGGATGAGGTTGACGTAGAGGTTGTTGTACAGCGCAACCCACGACAGCCCGAGCACGGTGATCGTCACCATGATCGCCATCGGGACGCCGGTGGAGACGAGCTGCTTGGACTCGTCCCAGTTGGCGAGCCACACGGTCGCCGTCAGCAGCGCGAGCGCCGCGAGCAGCTGGTTCGCGCCGCCGAATAGGCCCCACAGCGTCTGCCACTGCCCGGAGATGATGAGCACGTACGCGATACCGATCTGGATGAGCGGGTTCGTGTACCGACCGCGGGCGGCCGCACCGATGCCGCCGGAGAGCCCGGAGACGGTCATCCCGTCGTCCATGCCGACGATCTCCTCCATCATGTACCGACCCAGGCGCACGGCGGTGTCGGTGGAGGTGAGCAGGAAGCTCACCAAGACGAGCGCCATGAAGACGCTCCCGATGGTCTCCGGGATCCCGAAGCTGGTGAGGATGATCCCGCCGCCGGTCGCGAAGTTCGGGAGCGCGCCGCCGATACCGCCGCCGGCGGCGTCACCGGCGAAGCCGGCGACCGCGAGCGTCGACAGCGCGAGGGCGCCGAGCAGCCCCTCGCCGAGCATCCCGCCGTAGCCGATCAGGCGGGCGTCGCTCTCCTTGTTGAGCTGCTTCGAGGTCGTTCCCGAGGAGACGAGCGAGTGGAACCCGCTGATCGTCCCGCAGGCGATGGTAATGAACAGCAGCGGGAACAGCGGGAACAACCCCGCGGCCTCGATGCCCCAGAACCCCTCGAAGACGCCGATCGAGGAGTCGATGACGAGCGGCTGGCTCGACGTGGCGAAGATGGTGCCGACGATGATCGCCAGCACGCCCCCGCCAACCCCGCTGTACAGCAGGAACGACGAGAGGTAGTCGCGCGGCTGGAGCAGCACCCACACCGGGAGCGCGCTCGCGATGCCGGCGTACACCATCACGATCGGGATCCAGGCGGCGGTGTTCCCGCCGAGCGCCGCCGCGCCGGGAACCCAACTACCCGTGCTCCCGCTGAACAGCACGAACGTCCCCGGGTCGTGACTCCCCTCGGCGAGCGCGAACAGCGCGAACGGGTACTGGATGCCGACCCAGATGCCGGCGAAGACGCCGGCGACGAACAGGATCGTCCCCGGGACGAACGGACCGTTGAGCTGGTAGAGGTACACCCCGAAGGCGAGCGCGAGCGCCACGTACACCGTACTCGCGGTGGTCACCTCCGGGAACGCGTTGAACACGATCCCGACGACTAAGGCGAACACCGCGACGACGAGGATGATCGTGAGGAACGCGAACCACAGCAGGAGGTTCTTCCCCCGTTCACCGACGTACTGGCCCACGATGTACCCGATCGAGCGCCCCTCGTGGCGGATCGAGCTCGACAGCGAGATGAAGTCGTGGACCGCGCCCATCAGCGGGTTCCCGATCGCGATCCACAGCATCGCCGGGACCCATCCCCAGATGGCCCCCGCGGTGATCGGGCCGACGATCGGCGCGCCGCCCGCGATACTCGAGAAGTGATGCCCCAGTAGTACCGGCTTCTTCGACGGTACGTACTCCTGTCCGTCCTCGTACTTGTGCGCCGGCGTCTCGCGCTCGTCGTCGAGTTCGACGAACCGCGAGAGGTACCGCGAGTACCCCATATAGCCGACGGTGAACGTTCCGAGAACAGCGACCATTATCCATATTACGTTTGTCATGAGTTCCCCTGCCTCGTGAATTCGGTTCGGAAAGAGCGTATTAAATATTGGCTTCGACCGTGATAGTTACGCGGCGGAACCGAGCGAATCGTCTGACTGAGAGCCGCACGGGTATTACTTTCTCCGATTTGAAACTTGATTTCGCGCTTCGGTAGGCGGTTCTTACTCGCGCGCGGTCGCCTCGACCGCTCGCGCGCTTTCGCCCTACTCGCGCGCGCCGACGGGGTGGCCCGTCTCGACGTCGAGCGCGGCCGCGACCTCCGAGAGCACGTCGCCCCGCACCTCTCGCGTCCGTGACTCGATCTCGGCGACCAGCGGCGGGTCGAACTCCTCGCGGACCTGATCGAGTCGCTCGCGCTCGGTCGCGACCTTGTCGCGGAGGTAGGTGGCTCCGCGGCCCTCCTCGTCGTCGTCCGGCGACGGGGTGAGCTTGTTCGCGACGAGCCCGCGGACCCGCAGGTCCCGCTCGGTGAAGCCCTCGATCGCCCGGCCCGTCTCGTTGACCGAGAGCTGGTCGGGGTTCAACACGAGGAAGAAGGCGGCGTCGTTCCGCATCGTGTCGCCGGCGAACTCGAAGAACTCCTTGCGGCGCTGGAGGCGTTCGAGGACGGGGTCGCCGTCCATCAGGCGCCGCGGCTCCATGTCGCCGATCGCGGCCTTCTCGAACAGGTCGATCGACTGCTTGCGCTTGTAGAGGAGCCGGTCGATCCAGTCGCCGAGGAATTCCGGGAGCCCGAGCAGCCGCAGCGTCGACCCGGTCGGCGCGGTGTCGAAGACGACCCGGTCGTACGGCTCGCTCTCCTCGCGCATCACGTCGACGAACGCGTCGAAGAGGGCGGACTCGTACGCGCCCGGCGTGCCGTGCGACATCTCCAGCTGCCGGTTGATCTCGGAGACCATCGCCGCCGACACCTGCTCCGAGAGCCCCTCGCGGATCTCCTGGAGGTGGCGCTGCATCTCGTCTTCGGGGTCGATCTCCATCGCGTCGAGCCCCTTGACGCCGTCGACCGACTCGGGGTCGTCGCCGAACCGCTGGTCGAACACGTCGGACACGGAGTGCGCGGGGTCGGTCGAGACGACGAGCGTCCGCAGCCCGGCGTTCGCGCAGCGGTAGGCGTAGGCGCACGAGACGGTGGTCTTGCCGACCCCGCCCTTCCCGCCGAAGAAGACGAACTGCTCCATCAGAAGTGGTACTGCTGACCCTTCCGTTCCATGAGGCTCTCGCGGTCCCACAGCCGCCGCTCCCACGCCTCGAACTCGTCTTCGAGATAGGGGAGCAGCTCGGCGGTGTAGTACGAGACCGGCGAGGGGATACCGAACGCGTCCGGGAAGCACGCGAGCATGAACTCGTCTTCCACGTCCTCGGCCTCCTTCTCGATCTTCTCGTAGGCCGGGTGCGTGAACATGCCGTGATACAGGCCGCGGAGCCACTCTTCGAGCGCGGCTCGGAACGTTTCGATCCGGTCTGCGACTGTCATTATCGGTCGTGACGGTCGGGCCGTGTTAAAAGCTGTCGCGGTCGGGCGTCGGCGGCTCGGCGGCGATTCGTCGTCGGGCGCCGGGAACTCGGCGGCGGTTCCGGGTCGGGCGCCGGGAACTCGGCGGCGGTTCCGGGTCGGGCGCTCGGTCCGACTCGCGGTCAGGCCGAGTTGCCGTCGGCGGTCAGCTCGGCCTGCGGCTCGTCCGAGTCGGCCGCCTCGTCGCCGTCGCCGAGCTCCGGCTGCTCGTCCGCGTCGGGGCTCGGCGTGTGCGCGTCGCCGTCGAGGGCGCCCCAGACGAGGTACAGCATCGAGACGACCATCAGGACGGTCATCGTGATCGCCACGATTCCCACCACCGACACGTACGGGAGCATGGTCGCCGGTGCGCGGGCGCGACGTATCAACGTGTCGGCTTCCGACGAATCGGGGACGCGGCGACCGGCGACACGGGCGGCGTGCGACTCGATACGGGCGGTGCCGGAGAAAATAAAAAAAGCAAGCGACGGGGACGGTTCCGCCGCCGCGACGTTGAAGAGGCCGGCACGCCCACCGAACGTCATGGACGACGATCGGATTCCGGTGACCGTGCTCTCGGGGAGCCTCGGGGCGGGGAAGACGACGCTGTTGAACCACCTCCTGCGGAACGCCGGCGAGCGCGACATCGCGGTGCTCGTCAACGACATGGGCGACGTCAACGTCGACGCCGAGCTGATCGCCGAGGAGTCCGAGGTCGACGTCGAGGGGGTCACGGAGCTGTCGAACGGCTGCATCTGCTGCGAGCTCCAAGACGACTTGGAGACCGCCGTGGTGCGGCTCGCGAACGAGCGCTCCTTCGACAACTTGGTCGTCGAGTCGTCGGGCATCTCCGAGCCCGCGCCGGTCGCGCGGCTGTTCACGACCGAGTCGCGCGCGGCGGCCCGCTACCGGGTCGACGCGCTGGTGACCGTGATCGACGCGCGGCGGTTCCTCGACTCCTTCGCCGGCGACGACGTGCCCGAACGGCGCGTCGACCCGGACGACGAGGAAGCGGACGCGCGCCCGCTCTCCGACCTCCTCGTCGAGCAGGTCGAGGTGTCGAACCTCGTGGTGTGTAACAAGGCCGACCTCTGTACCGACGCGGAGATGGACGAGGCGATCGAGCTCGTGGGCGCGCTCCAGCCCGACGCGGAGACGGTCGTCGCGGAGTTCTCAGCGGTCGACCCCGACCGGATCCTCGACGTCGGGCTGTTCGACGCGAACGAACTCGGCGACCTGCCCGGGTGGAAGCGCGCGCTGGCGAAGGGCGGGGCGCACGGACACGGGGAGGACGACCGCGACGAACACGGCCACCGAGAGGACGGCGACCACGGACACCGCCATCCCGACGAGGTGTACGGCGTCACCTCCTTTACCTACCGCCGCCGGCGACCGTTTCACCCGGACCGGGTCGCCGCCGTCCTGCGCGACCTCCCCCCCGAAGTCGTCCGCTCGAAGGGAACGCTGTGGGTCGCCGGCACCGACCAGCGCCAGCAGGTCGGGCAGGCCGGCGCGTCGGTGCGGGTCACGGCGCTCGGCCCCTGGATCGCCAGCCTCCCCGAGGTCGAGCGCGACATGCTGCGCTCGAACCGCCCGAACCTGGACTGGGACGACGAACACGGCGACCGGCTGACCGAGTACGTCGTCATCGGCACCGGGATCGACGAGGCGGCGATCCGCGAGCGCCTCGACGACGCGCTGGTCACCGACGAGGAGTGGGCGGCCGTCGAGGCGGACGAGAGTGACATCGATGAGCTCCCATTCCCGACCGAGCAGGGCGCGGAGCTAGCGCTCGGGGAGCCGTAGGGAGGAGAGCCGGACGCCGGACCGCGGGAGCCGGTCTCAGCAGGCGCAGCCGGTCCCGCTCGCGCGCTCGAACCGCATCGACTCGCCGCAGTCGGGACAGATCGGGGCGCCGTCGGCGTCGAGGTCGAGCCCCTCGTCGTCGACGTCCACGTCTCGGACGCGCACGCCGCAGTCGTCACACCAGTAGGAGCCCTCGGACCCGTCGTCGCCGGCGTTTCCGGGCGCGCGCTGCGTCGATCCCTCCATCACGTCCGTCACCGTGTCGAATATTCCCATAAATGTTCATGCGAGTTCTATCATCTTATTCCCCCGGTGCTGTGTGAGCGAGACGCACAGCCGTCGCCGACGGCGGAGATGGGGCCGAACCGAGCGGTCACAGCAGCGGAACGGTGAGCGCGACGATCAGGACGCCGAGGCCCATCCCGGCGTACAGCAGCCGCTCGACGCGCGGGGCCGGCGGGAGCGGGCCGGCGTCGAGCGGCGGGGCACAGCGGACGAGCTGCTGGTAGGCGACCGCCGTCGCGGCCGCGAACGCCAGCGTCGACAGCGCCAGCGACGCCGGAAGCGTGAGCCCGTACGAGAGGCCGTAGATCGGGCCGTACGACAGCGCGAAGGTGAACGCGATCCCGACGGTGACGAGGAACGGGACCGGGTCCACCCTGTCGCCGTGGCGGTTGTGAACGTGGACCTCGACGCGCATGAAGGCCCTACGAGCCCCACGGACAAAGAGCTAAGTGCCGGTCTCCCGCGTGGATTCGTATGAGCGAGGAGCCGAAGGGGATCCGCGAGGGCGTCGAGGACTCGAAGGGAGACCCGCGACTGATCCTCCTGTTGAACGCGGTCCTGTCCGCGTGGTTCGGCTGGACCGTCGTCTGGGGGCTCGACCGGCTCGGCGTGACGGCGCTGAACGCGGTGAACGTCGCGACGCTCGCGCTGATCATCTTCGGGGTGACGTACGTCGCGGTGCTGCGGTGAGCCGGTCGGCGGGCGCCGGCCCGGGCGCCGAACCGACGGCCGCGACGAGCGACGCCGAACCGGCGAGGGTCGCCACGTTTTAAGCCGAACGCGGTCCCTCTCCCGGTAATGACGATCGAAGACCGCGACGACGCGCACCTCATCACGCACGCGCTGGCGAAGGACACCCTCTCGCGGCTGCGGGACGTCGAGACCGAGCAGGTCGCCTTCCGGAAGGGGCTCGTGAAGCTCGGCCGCATCTGCGGCTACGAGATCATCGACGGCGCGATGGAGACGGAGTACGTGCCGGTGGAGACCCCCTTAGAGGAGACGACCGGCGAGCGCGTCAGGGGGCTCGACGACGTGGTTATCATCAACGTGTTGCGGGCTGCAACCCCGTTCGTCGAGGGGCTATTGAAGGCGTTCCCGCGCGCGAAGCAGGGCGTTATCTCCGCCGGCCGCGACGAGGAGGCCGGGATGACCGACGGCGAGTTCCCGATCACCATCGACTACGTGAAACTGCCCGAGATCGGCCCCGACGACACCGTCATCGTCGCCGACCCGATGCTCGCGACCGGATCCACGATGTGTGCGGTGCTCGGTCACGTCCTCGACGAGGCCGACGGCTTCGAGGACCTGTTCGTACTCTCCGCGGTCTCCGCGCCCGACGGACTCGTCCGCGTGAGCGAGCAGGTGCCCGAGGCCGACCTGCTGACCGTCGCCATCGACGACCGGCTCGACGACGACGGGTTCATCGTCCCCGGGCTCGGCGACGCCGGCGACCGCGCCTTCCGGACGGTCTGATCCGAGCGTCGGGCCCGAGCGGCGACGGCGACCGGGCGCCGACGTACTTTTAAGAGCCGTCCCCGCGACCGATCGGTATGAGCAACGCGCCGACGACCGAGCCGTGCGACGACTGCGGCGAGCCGACGACGGACGCGCTCTCGCGGACGGTCCGGCTGAGCGTCGACCGGGCGAACATCGACACCCAGCGGCTCTGTCCCGACTGCTTCGCCGACTGGATCCGGCGCTACCAGGACCGGCTCGGGTCGGGCACCGACGAGTCCGACGGGGGCTCCGAGATCATCGTCGACTGAGCCTCGGCACCGCCGGCGTCTCGGCTCTCCGGCCGCGCCCGAACCGGTTCGCCCCGGGTCGCGCGCACGGCAACGTCCGTCCCGACCGCCCGTCTTAAGCCGCGGCGGCACGGACCACGACGTAATGGACCTCGCCATCGACGCCCCGGCCCCGGCGGCGCCCGACTGCGCCGCCGACGGGACGTGGCTCGCCTGTATCGAGTGCGACGAGACGTTCGCCCCCTTCGAGGACGTCCGGTACACCTGCGACGCGTGCGACGGGTTGCTTGAGGTGCGCTACGCCGACCCGCCGACGTTCGACGAGTTCGGGTCCGGGGCGTCCGCCGACGGCCCGGACCGCGGCGTCTGGCGCTACCGCGAGGCGCTCCCGTTCGACCTCGGCGTCACGCTCCCCGAGGGCGACACCCCGCTCCACCGCGTCCCGCGCATCGAGGAGGCGGTGGGCGTCGACGCGCTCCGGATCAAGCACGAGGGGATGAACCCCACCGGCTCGTTCAAGGACCGCGGGATGACCGTCGGCGTCCGGGTCGCGAAGGAGCTCGGCGTCGGCGCGCTCGCGTGCGCCTCCACCGGGAACACATCGGCCGCGCTCGCCGCCTACGGCGGGCGCGGCGACATGCAGACGCTCGTGCTCCTCCCGCAGGGGAAGGTCGCCGCAGGGAAGGTCGCGCAGGCGAGCCTCCACGGCGCCCGGATCTTAGAGGTCGACGGCAACTTCGACGCCTGCCTCGATATCGTCCAGGAGCTGGCCGCACGCGGCGAGGCGTACCTGCTCAACTCCCTGAACCCGTTCCGCTTAGAGGGCCAGAAGACGATCGGCTTCGAGATCTTAGAGGAGTTCTACGCCGACTACGGGGCGTTCCCGGACCGGATCGTCCTCCCCGTCGGCAACGCGGGCAACACCTCGGCGCTGTACAAGGGGTTCCGCGAGCTCGTCCAGGCGGGCGCGCTCGACGTCGACGAGGTCCCCAAGCTCACCGGCGTGCAGGCGGAGGGCGCCGCGCCGATGGTCGAGGCGGTCGAGGAGGGGAACGACGAGATCCGGCGGTGGGAGGAGGTCGAGACGCGCGCGACCGCCATCCGCATCGGCAACCCGGTCAACGCGCCGAAGGCGCTCCCGGGGATCAGGAACACCGGCGGCACCGCCGTCGCCGTCAGCGACTCGATGATCACCGCCGCACAGCGCCACCTCGCCGCCGAGGGCGTCGGCGTCGAGCCCGCCTCCGCGGCGAGCCTCGCCGGCCTGAAGAAGCTCCGGCGCTCGGGCGTCGTCGACGACGACGAGCGCGTCGTCTGCCTGACGACCGGGCACCTCCTGAAGGACCCCGAGGCCGCCTACGAGGCCGGCGGCGACCCCGAGCCCGTCCCGAACGACGTGGACGCGGTGCTCGACCACCTGCACGGGTAACCCGTTTCGGGGGATTGCGCCGTTGGCCGTGATAGAAATGAGCTACCCGACCGTTACTCCGCCTTCCGTTCGTCGGCGTCGTCCAGCGTGATCTCCGTGACCTCGACGATCCGGTCGTCGGCGAGCAGCGAGTCGATCGCGGCGTCGGGGACGTCTTGGTCGAGGTTGTAGACGGTGAGCGCCTCGCCGCCCTGCGTCTCGCGGGCGTTGTACATCCCGGCGATGTTGACGTCGTGGTCGCCGAGGACGGTGCCGATGAGCCCGATGACGCCCGGCTCGTCGGTGTTGCGCGCGACCAGCATGTGGCCGTACGGGACCGCGTCGACGCGGAACCCGTCGATCCGGACGATCCGCGGGTCCTCGCCCGCGAACAGGGTGCCCTCAACCGCGATGGAGTCGTCACCGTTGTGGACGGTGACGCGCACCAGACTCTGGAAGTCGTCGGTCTGGCGGGTCTTCGACTCGGTGACCTCGATGCCGCGCTCCTCTGCGAGCCGCGGCGCGTTCACCGAGTTCACCTGCCACTCCAGCGGCTCGAACACGCCCTTCAGCGCGCTCGCGGTGACGAGGTCGACGTCCTCCTCGGCGATGTCGCCCTCGTACGTCGCCTCCACCTCGGTGATGCGGCCGTCGAGCAGCTGCGCGGCGACCTTCCCGGCGGTCTCCGCCACGGCGATGTACGGCTTGATCCGCGGGAACGCCGTCTCGTCGACGGAGGGCGCGTTGAGCGCGGTGAGGACCGGCTCGTCGTTGAACGCCGCGAGCACGGCCTCCGCGGTGTCGACGGCGACGTTCTCCTGGGCCGCCTCGGTCGACGCCCCGAGGTGCGGCGTCAGGACGATCTCTTCGACGTCGAGCAGCGGCGAGTCCTTCGGGAGCGGCTCCTCGGCGAAGGAGTCGAGCGCGGCGCCCGCGAGGACGCCGTCGTCGACCGCCGCGGCGAGCGCGTCCTCGTCGACGATGCCGCCGCGGGCGCAGTTGATGAGGTAGCCGCCCTCCAGCTGCGCCAGCTCGTCCTCGCCGATCATCCCCTCGGTCTCGGGGAGGAGGGGGGTGTGGACCGTCGCGAAGTCGCCGGCCGCGAGCGCGTCGTGGAGGTCCTCGACGAGCTCGGCACCGAGCCGGTCGGCGCGCTCCTCGGAGATGTACGGGTCGTAGACGACGAGGTCCATCCCGAGCGAGTCGAGCCGCTTGGCGACCTCCTGTCCGACGCGGCCGAGGCCGACGATGGTGAGCGTCTTGTTGTTCACCTCGGTGCCGAGGAACTCGCCTTTGGCCCACTCCCCGCCGAGGAGGCGGCCGTGCGCCTGCGGGATCGAGCGCGCGACGGCGAACGTCATCGCGACCGTGTGCTCGGCGGCGGCCCGGACGTTGCCCTCGGGCGCGTTGGCGACGATGACCCCGTGGTCGGTGGCGGCCTCGATGTCGATGTTGTCGACGCCGATGCCGGCCCGGCCGACGATGACGAGGTCCGGGGCGGCATCGAAGACCGCCTCGGTGACCTCGGTCCCGGAGCGGACGATGAGCGCGTTCGCGTCGCTCACGGCGTCGAGGAGGGCCTCCCCCTCGACCTCGTAGTCCGTTTCGACCTCGTGGCCGGCGTCTCGGAGTCGGTCCAACCCCGCGTCCGCGATGGGGTCGGTGACGAGTACCTTCATGCCCGGATCCACCGGCGGCGCGAGGTTAACGCTTTCCTCATCGCGCCGTTTTGCCGTCCGTGGCGATCCGCGTTCGTGCGCATTCAACCCCTCTGTTTCCGGTGGAAACACCTCGTTCGTGGCTACCCGGATCGCGGTCGACGGCGATCGCGACCCGAGGGGCGCGTCCGTCCGACGCCGCCGCTCCGGTACTCCCTTTGATATCCGGCCGCAGGGGGACGCATGGACATCACGATCGCGTTCGCCGGGGCGGCCGCCATCCTCATGTTGACGGGGATCAGCGCCTTCTTCTCCAGCTCGGAGCTCGCCGTCTTCTCGGTCCCGACGCACCGGATCGACTCGCTGCTCGCCGCCGACGTGCCCGGCGCGCGGGCGCTGTCGGCGCTCCGCGACGACTCGCACCGCTTCCTCGTCACCGCCCTCGTGAGCAACAACGTCGCCAACATCGCGGCCGCCTCGGTCGCGACCGCGGTGTTCGTCCGATTCGGCTTCTCCGGGGGGCAGGCCGCGACCGGGTCGACGCTCGTCACGAGCGTCTTCGTCATCGTCTTCGGCGAGATCGCGCCGAAGTCGTACGCGGTGGCGAACGCCGAGAAGCACGCGCTCCGCGTCTCGCGCCCGGTCGTCACGATCCAGCGAGTCATCCGCCCCGTGCTGTACGTGTTCGAGGCGCTCTCCGGCGTCGTCAACCGGTTCACGGGCGGCGAGTCCGACATCGAGTCGTACCTCACCCGCGAGGAGATCGAGACGCTCGTGCTCTCGGGGCAGGCCGCGGGCGCGCTCGACCCCGAGGAGGGCGCGATGATCCGCGGCGTCCTCGACCTGGAGTCGACGCGCGTCTCCGCGGTGATGATCCCGCGCACCGACATGGTGGCGGTCCCGGACACGGCGACCCCGGCCGACGTGCTCTCGACCGCCGGGCGCGAGGGCGTCACCCGGATGCCCGTCTACGGCGAGAACCGCGACGACGTGGTCGGCGTCGTCGACGTTCGCGACGCGATCCGCGCCGACGCGACCGGCGCCGACCTCGCGAGCGTCCTCAGCGATCCGATCTTCGTCCCAGAGACGAAGCCGCTCGACGAGCTGTTCGCGGAGATGCGCGCGAGCGAGACGCGGATGGTCGTCGTCGTCGACGAACACGGCGCGGTCGTCGGCGTCGCAACGCTGGAGGACCTCTTCGAGGAGGTCGTCGGCGAGCTGGTCGGCCGGTGGGAGACGGACGCCGTCGACGTCGTCGCGCCGGACGCCGCCGTCGTCCGCGGCTGGACGGCGGTGCCGCACCTCAACGAGACGCTCGGCCTCTCGCTCCCCGCCGACGCGGGCGCGAACACCGTCGCGGGACTCGTCGCCCGCCAACTCGGTCGACTCCCCGGCGAGGGCGACCGCGTCGCGGTCGGCGATGTCACGCTCACGGTCACCGGGGCGACCGGGACACGCGTCACCCGCGTCCGGGTCGAACACGCCGACGAGAACGGGTTCGCGTCGGCGTGAGACGCACGGATCGGGTCGTCCGAGGGGCCGAGCCGGCCGCCGATTACACGTAACACAACATACATGTGTCTCCGCCGGAACCGTCGAGACACGTTCCCGATCATGGTTGGCCGTTGGGCGTGTGACCGGTGTGGGTTCGTCGCGTGGACGCGGGACCGGTCCGGCATGCGCGAGGTGACGGGATCCCACCTGCTCGCTCACCACTCGGACGCGCTCTCTCGGTCCGACTTCCGCGTCAGTTGGGACTGCCCGTACTGCGCCACCGCCAAGACGGCCTACGACACGGACGGCGCGGTCGCCGAGTTCAAAACTCACCTCCACGGTCACGTGACGGACCGCGTCGCCGACGGGGTCCACGTGGCCGACCGGGTGAGCTGGGACGGCGTCGTCCGCGTCGACGCGTCGCCGACCGGCGACGAGGCTGACGCGCTCCGGGCGCACTTCCACGGCGCGGTCGGACTCGTCGTCGCCGTGACGCCGTCGCCGGAGCGGTTGGTCCGCGCGCTCGACGAGCGCCTCGACGCGTGGCCCCGGCGGACGGTGATCGTCAGCACCGGCGAGTACGACTTCGAGGCGACGCCGGACGTCGACTTCGAGGGCGTCGGCATCGAGATGGTCGAACTCGACCCGCGTCTCTCGCCCGACGAGGTCGGCGAGACGGTCTCGCGTATCCTCGACGCCAACCGCCAGCCCGGCGAGCCCGTGTCGCTGGAGGTGAGCGTCTTCCACCAGATCGTCGCCGCCTTCGACGTCGAGCGCGCGGTCTCGTTCGTCCGCATGCTCGCCGCGCGCCTCGCCGACACGGGCGGCGTGTTACAGCTGTACGTCGACGCCGACGAGGACCGGAACGTCGCCACGGTCCTCAATTTCCTCGACGAGACGATCGACCTGACGGTCGCGGTCGACGACGACCGGTTCGTCCGCCGTCCGTGAGCGGCTCCTCGCTCGCGACCGGCTTCGGTCCCCGAGCGGCGTCCTGCTCGTGGACGGCTCCCCGCCTCACTCCTCCCGGCTCTCCGTGTAGTCCGCGGGCCAGCGGACGTAGACGTACTCCACGTGACGGTCCGCGGCCGTCTCGACGACCGCACGCTTGAACCGCCGCAACACCGCTCTGGCGCGCTCCCGGGCGGGATCGGCGGTCGCCTCGTCGCCCGCGAGCTCCCGGAGCGACCGCTCGACGTCGACGCCGAGCGGCGATTCCGGCCGCTCCGCGTCGGTGCTCTCTCCCTCGGCTCCGGCGGCCGCGACGACTCGTGGCAGGTACGCGGCCGCGAGGTCGGCCACCAGCCGGTCGCGGTGATCGAGCGCGTCGATCAGCCACTCGACCGCCGCCGAACGGTCGGCCGCGGCCGGGTCCGCCGCTTCGAGGAGCTCGCAGTACAACCACGCCGCGTACCGCCGCGTCTCGGCGTCCACGCGGGCCTCGGACCGCTCCGCGTCGTCGCCTTCGGCTCCGTCTCGTGCGGCCGCGGTCCGCTCGGCCGCGACGGCGCGGAACGCCCCGAGCACGCCGCCGGTCTCGAACGGCCGCTCGGCGAGGAGTCGGTCGCGCACGCCGCCGGCTGAGACCGCGCCCGCCTCGGCGATCACCGCGGCGACCGACGCGGCGGCGGCCCGCCGGACCGGCTCCGAAGGGTCCGCCAACGACCCGAGGAGCACTCCGGCGGCGTCCCGGCGGTTCAGTCGTCCGAGCCCGCGGACGGCCGTGAGCCGGAGTCGCTCGTTACCCTGCCGCGCCGCGAGCGCGAGCAGTTCGGTCGCGTCGTCGCTGTCCATCGCGACGAGCGCGTCCACCGCGGCGCCGCGCACGAGGCCGTTCGGCGCGTTCACCAGCGGTCGCACCGCCTCGACCGCCTCGCCGCCGGACCGAGCGTATCCCTCGACGGCCCGGGCTTGGACGCGGGGGTCGTCGTCGTCGAACGCCTCGCGGAGCCGGGACGCCGCCGCCTCGGCGCCGACGGCGGTCAGCCCGGTCGCGCCGACCATCCGGTAGGCGGCGCGGTCGCTCTCCAGCCACCGACCGAACGCGTCGGCGGCGCCGGCGTCTGCGTCCGGAACGTGACTCGCCGTCTCGCCCGATTCGCGTCGCTCGGCGACGCGCGCCGCCAGCCGGTCGACGTGGGCGTCGCTGTGGAAGTACAGCGACTCGATCGCCGCCGCGCGCACCGACTCGTCCGGGTCGTCGAGGGCGGTCGCGAACAGCGCCTCGACGATCCGGCCTTCCTCGGCGTTCATCGACCTAGAGGGGCTCCCCAGCGCCTCGGCCGCCTCGCGTCGCGTCTCGGCCTCGAACCGCCGACCGAGGCGAGTCAACGCCGGGGTTCGGCCGCCGTCGCCGGGGCCGCCTCGGTCCGCGTCGCCGCCCGGTTCGGACCCCGCGTCTCCCTCCGGTCGCGCCCTGTCGTCCATCTCGCGTACCTCTCACTGATCCGGTAGGTTAAACGTACGCCTGCGGCTATCACCGCTGAGAACCCGCCCGCGGTGCGGGCCGAGCCGAACGCCGCGAACCGCGCTATTCCAGTCGGAACTCTCGGACCGCGTCGTACTCGGCCCCCGACGCGGTCAGCGTCGACGCCACCAGCCGGATCTCGTCGACCGAGAACGCACCCACCTCGGGGTCGCCCGCGTCGAGCGCGTCTCGGACCGCCTCCGCCTCGGTCGCGCTCTCTACGCGCGCCAGCGTGACGTGGGGCGTGAACGCGTGGTCGGCGGGGTCGACGCCGAGCGCGGTCGTCACCGCCTCGAGGGCACCGTGAAGCGCGGTGAGGTCGTCGCCGCCGCGCTCGACTCCCGCCCACACGACGGACACGTCGTCGCGGTTCGGGAAGGCGCCGAACCCCTCGACGGCGCACTCGAACCGACCCACGTCGGCCGCCGCGACCGCGCGCTCGCCGGCCGCGATCGCGTCGTCGAGGGCGGGAGCGGCGGTCTCGCCGGCGTCGTCCGCGTCGTCGGCGTCCGATTCGTCGACCTCGCCGAGGAACTTCAGCGTCACGTGCGCCTGTTCGGGATCGACGAACCGCAGGCCCTGGGCGCCCTCGAACACGGCCTGTGCCTCCGCGACCGGCTCCGTGAGGTCGTCCGGGAGGTCGACGGCGAAGAACGCTCGCATGACGGGCAGGGAGTTGGGCGCGGCGAGGGATAAATCGTCGACGGCGTCGAGAGCGGCCCCCTCGAGGCGGAGTATGCGTTTTGCGTCCGTGGCCGTGCTACGCCGGCCGAACCCGAATACTCGTAGTAGAGGGTGATGGCACCGACGAGAACCGCGGGATCACTCCTCGACCGCCTCGACCTCGACGACCCGAACGTCGGCCTCGGCGACGGGCTCGGGTGAGGAAGTCGAGATGGTGACGTTCCCCGTCGCGCCCGCCGAGACGTCCATGATGCCGCCGCCGTCTGAGGTCCCGTCGTTCGTGTACCGCGTCACGACGTCGCCGTCGGCGTCGTATCCGATCACGCGGACGGCAAGGTTGTACCCCGTCTCGTCGTCCGTGTTCACGAGCGTCGCCTCACAGCTGACGCCCGCTCCCGTCTCACAGGAGGTCCGTTCGACGTGGACCGGTTTCTCCCCGGTCTGATGAACGAACGCGGCGCCCGCGACGCCCGCGAGAACGACCAACACGAGGAGGGCCGCGATTCGGGTCGATCCGTTCACGATCCGGCGTTGAACGGCGCGACACAAATGGTTGGGGTCCTCGTGAGAGGCCGTTCCACCCCTGTCCGCGGGCGTTCGACCGGGTCGCGGCAGCGCGGTTCGTCCCGACCGTGCGGCAATCGGTCTCGCGTCGCCTCGGTGTGGTCGGTCGGTTACAGGCGCTGTTTGAGCGTGTCGGCCGTCGCGTCACCGACACCGTCGACATCGGTGAGGTCTTCGCGGGAGGCGTCCCGGACGTTCTCTACCGATCCGAACCGGCGCAGGAGCCGGCGCCGCGTCTCGGGGCCGACGCCGGGCACGTCGTCGAGGACGGTCGCCACCTCGTCGCGGACGGTCTGGTGGTAGGAGACGGCGAAGCGATGCGCCTCGTCACGCACGCGCTGGAGCAGGTGCAGCTCGGGGGCGTCGTCGTCCCACCGGCGGGTCCCCGTGGGGGTGACGACCAGCTCCTCCGCCTTCGCGAGGGCGACGACGGGGACGTCCCAGCCGGTCTCGGCGAGGGCGTCGCGGGCGGCCCCGAGCTGGCCCTCGCCCCCGTCGATCAGGAGGAGGTCGGGGTCGGGGCGGTCGTCCCGGTCCTCGACCGCGCGCTCGGCGCGCCAGCGGATCAGCTCTCGCATGTTCGCGTAGTCGTCGTTGCGGTCGGTGAGCTTCTTTCGACGGTAGTCGGCCGTCTCGGCGCTCCCGTCGACGAAGCAGACGTCGGAGCCGACCACGGCGGTGCCCTGCGCGTGGCTCACGTCGAACCCCTCGATCCGGGCGGGGCGGTCGATCCCGAGCCGCTCGCCGAGCGCGCCGACGGGGTCGTCGCGGCCGCCGCGCTTGCGGGCGTTCTTGAGCGCGAGTTCGACGAGCTTCGCCTCGCGACCCGCGCCGGGGACCCGCACCGCGACGCCCTCCGACTCCAGCCAGTCGACGACGTCGGGGTCCGAGGGGCGCTCGGCGAGGAGGACCGCGTCCGGGAACTCCCGCTCGGCGTAGTACTGCGTGAGGAAGGCGGACAGCACCGCGGCGGGGGTGTTGGCGTCGGGGTCGGCGGGGTCGGCGGGGTCGGCGGTCGCTTCCGGTCCCTCGTCGTCCCCCACGGCGGCCGCGTCCAGTCGGTGCCGACTGCGGTCGACCAGTTGACCGCGCTCGCTGTGGAGCCGGGCCACGCGGGCGACGTCGCCCTCGACGGCGGCCGCGAGCACGTCGACGGTGCGGTCGTCGGACCGGTCGCTGACCGCCTCGCCGCCCTCCCCGTGGAACGCCTCGACCGCTTCGAGGCGGTCCCGGAGGTTGGCGGCGCGCTCGAACTCCGCGCCCTCGGCGGCGGCCTCCATCCGCCGGCGCAGCGGGTCAGCGAGGACGCCCGTCTCGCCCTCCAGGAAGCGGTGGACCGCGGCCACGTCCTCGGCGTAGCCCTCGGGAGATATCTCGCCGGTGCAGGGGGCCGAGCAGATCCCCATCTCGTAGTCGAGGCAGGGGCGGTCGCGGTTCGCGTACTTGTGGTCCGAGCAGCCCCGGAGGCGGTACTCGTCGCGGATCGCCTTCAGCACGGTCTCGACGCGGCCCTTGTCGGTGAACGGGCCGTACGCGACCGCGCCCTCCTCCGGATCGCGGGTGACCTCGATCCGCGGGACCGGGTGGTCGGTCAAGGCGATCAGCGGGTACGACTTGTCGTCCTTCAGCCGCACGTTGAACCGGGGCTGGAGCCGCTTGATGAGGTTCGCCTCCAGGAGCAGGGCCTGCGTCTCGGTGTCGGTGACCGCGAACTCGATCCGGTCGGCGCGGGCGACCATCCCCCGGATGCGCCCCGAGCGCGGGTCGGCGTACGACCGCACCCGGTCCCGGAGGTCGACCGCCTTGCCGACGTACAGCGTCGTCTCCCCCGCGCGGAACTGGTAGACGCCGGGCTCGGTCGGGAGGTCCGCGGCCCGCTCGCGCACGGCGTCGGCGTCCATCGGATCGGCGTAGCCGCCGGACGCGTTTGAACGCTGCGGGCGGGGGCGCGGCCGATGCCCCGCCGAGCGCCGGACCGGGTTCATTATCAGGCGTGAATAACGGAGGGAACGCTTTATTCGGGTGCTTGGAAGAGAGCAACGTAAATATGACTGGAGTTCGAGGGCTGCTCCGACGCGTGCTCGGGCGGGATCGGGACTCGCGGTCGGTCCCGGACGGGGGCGTCGTCGTCGACGACCCGATCGGCGACGAGGGGGCGAACGGGGCCGGTCAGAGGCCCGGGACGGGCGAGTCCGGCGGCGAGGAGTACGCGATCACCGAGGAGGAGGGCGTCGACCGCGCCGGGACGCTCGCGGCCGCCGGCTTCGAACAGGTGTTCGACGCGACGAGCGTGCCGACGTTCATTCTCGACGCCGACGGCAACGTCGCCGAGTGGAACGAATCGATCGCCTCGCTCACGGGCGCCGAGCGCGAGGACGCCGTCGGGCACGACCACGTCTCGGAGCTGTTCTACCCCGACGGCCGCCGGGCCGACACGCTCGCCGACAAGGTGCTCGACGCGCCCGAGACCGCCGACGAGGTGTACGGGGTCGAACGCTGCGGTTCGGCGGAGGACCGCTACCGCGACACCAGCACCATGGTCGACCGCCACGGCGACGAGAAGCACATCGAGTTCACGGCGACCCCACTGTACGACGGCGACGAGCTCGTCGGCGTCACGGAGGTCGTCATCGACCGGACCGAGAACGTCAACGAGCGCGACGCGACGAAGCGGCTGGTCTCGGAGATCCGCGAGACGGCCGAGGAGATCGGGGAGGGGGACCTCGACTCCCGCGCCGTCTGCCACGAGGAGTGCGAGATCCTCGACGATGACCTCCTGCAGGTCATCGGCGTCGTTAACGGGATGGCCGAGAACCTCCAGGACCTCTCCGAGAGCGTCCACGAGCAGGCGCGCCAGATCGACGAGACCGTCCAGGAGGCGAGCGGGGCGGCCGCCGACATCGCCGAGAACGTCGACGAGCAGAACGAGCTGTTAGAGGAGAGCGTCTCCGAGATGCAGTCGTTCTCGGCCGGCATGGAGGAGGTCGCCGCCACGGCCGACCAGGTCGACTCGGCCGCGGTCGCCGCCAGCGAGGCCGCCGACGAGGGGCTCGACGCCAGCGAGGACGCCCGGGAGGCGACCGAGGACGTCGTCGAGATCGGCGACGAGCTCGTCGAGAGCGTGGGCGCGCTCTCGGAGCGTATGGACGACATCGAGGAGGTCATCGAGGTCATCTCCGACGTCGCCGAACAGACGAACCTGCTCGCGCTGAACGCCAACATCGAGGCCGCCCGCGCCGGGGAGGGCGGCGACGGCTTCGCGGTCGTCGCCGAGGAGGTGAAGAAGCTCGCCGACGAGACCAGAGGCTACACCGAGGAGATCACGGAGAGCCTCGCGGAGCTCCAGGCGCAGTCCGACGAGACGAGCACCGCCGTCGAGCGCTCGCACGACCGCATCGAGGACGCCGGGACCGAGATCGAGACGGTGCTCGATTCCCTCGAAGAGATCGCCGACGCGGTCGACGAGGCGGCCGCGGGGGTCGCCGAGGTCGCCCGGACCACGGACGACCAGGCCGCCACCGTCGAGGAGCTCACGTCGTCGCTGGAGGCGGTCCGGGAGCGCTCCGACCGCACCGAGGACGCGACCGACCGCATCGTCGAGGCGACCGACGACCAGGAGGCCGCCGTCGACGAGCTGATCACCCGCGTCGAGCGGCTGGACGCCCGGCAGTAGACGGCCGGTCGCCCGGCGAGAGGCCGCCGGACGCGGGTCGGTAGCCGGGGCGCGTGCTCCCCCGCCGAACGTTTAACCTCGCCGAGACCCTGTCTCTCGTATGTCCGTCACGCCGCCCGGACCCATCGGCGACCCCGTCTTCGGTAACGGTCGCCAGTACGCCGACGACCCGTTCTCGTTCATGCGAGCCTGCGCCGACAGCTACGGCGATGTCGTCCGCTTCGACCTCGGCCCGCGCGAGACCTACCTCCTGACGAACCCCGCCGATGTCGAACGCGTGCTCGTCGCCGACGCCGACCGCTACCGCAAGCCGCAGTTCGGCGACGACGCCATGGACACACTGCTCGGGAACGGCCTCCTCATGAGCGAGGGGGAGACGTGGCAGCGCCAGCGGAAGCTCGCGAACCCCTCCTTCCACAACCGCCGGATCGGGGCCCTCGCGGGGACGATGGTCGATCACACCCGGTCGCAGCTCGCGGACTGGGAGGGCGGCGACGTCGTCGACGTCCAGCTGGAGGTCGCTCGCCTCACCGTCAAGATCATCGTCTCGGCGATGTTCGGCGCCGACATCACGGACGAGGAGGTGAAGACGGTCCAGGAGAAGCTGGAGCCGCTCGGCGCGCGGTTCGAGCCGGACCCGCGTCGCTTCCTGATCCCGAACTGGGTGCCGACCCGCGAGAACCGCGAGTTCGACGCCGCGGTCGACACCCTCGAATCGGTGATCGACGGGATCGTCGACCGACGCCGAGGGACCGAGCGCGACCCCGCCGCCGACCCGGCCGGCCCCGAGGGCGTCGCGGTGCGCGGCCCCGCCGGCGACGCCGACGGCGACCTCCCGATGGACCTGCTCTCGGTCCTGCTGCGCGCCCGCGACCGCGGCGAGCAGACCGATGAGAACCTCCGCGACGAGCTGGTGACGATGCTCCTCGCGGGCCACGACACCACCGCGCTCACGCTCACCTACACCTTCTACCTGCTCTCGAACCACCCCGAGGCCCGCGAGCGCGTGGCCGAGGAGGCCGCGACGGCGACGGAGGGCGGCGCCCCGACAGCCGCCGACGCCCGCGACATGGAGTTCACCGAGCGCGTCCTGAACGAGGCGATGCGGCTGTATCCCCCCGTCTACACCCTCTTTCGCGAGCCGAAGCTCGACGTGAAGATCGGGGGATACCGGATCCCGGAGGGCTCCGCGCTGATGCTGTCGCAGTGGGTTGTCCACCGGTCGCCGCGCTGGTACGACGACCCCGAGGCGTTCGACCCGAGTCGATGGACGCCCGAGCGCCGGAGCGGACGCCCGCGGTTCGCCTTCTTCCCGTTCGGCGGCGGTCCCCGGCACTGCATCGGGAAGGCGTTCTCGCTGCTGGAGGCCAAGCTGATCCTCGCGGAGGTGTGCTCGCGGTACGACCTCGGCTACGAGGGCCCCGACCTCTCGCTGCGCGGCTCGCTGACGATGCACCCGGACCACCCGGTGCCGATGCGAATTCGCGAGCGCTGACCGGGATGCCGGGCGACGGGACGGGGTCGTACTGTCGGCGCTGCGGCGAGCCCCTCTCGCGCGGCGTCATCGCGAGCGAACAGCGCGCCTGCTGTCTCAACGCGACCCCCATCGCCGGCGTCTGCCCGACGCACGGCCCGGTGGGGCCGCACCACGCGGTCGACGAGCCGGGGGAGCGCAACGATTCGGATACTGAAGACGGCGATCAAGAGTGAGCGCTGGCGGCGACGTACTGTTTATAACCCGATAGCGGTGGCGCGCGCCTCCGAGCGCCCACCGGGCGCGAGGAGCGCGTGCGAGGGAGTCGATCACTCGGAGCAAAGCGGAGAGTGGCCGACGAGACTGGAGAGGCGTGAGGCTGTGCGGTTGCGGTGCGGGGTGGGACTCAAAGGGGCAGTCGCGATTCCCGCGAGCGAGGCGAGCGGGAAGACGAGAGACGGAGTCTCTCGAAAGGACGAAACACACCGAGGCAAGGACCGCAGGGAGCGAGCAACGCGAGCGACTGAGGACCGCAGCGAGGTGCGCGAGTCGTCGCGACTGGGGCTTTGGAGGTGTTCACCGCCGATCCGCTAGCAGCTACTTATAAGTTGATAGTCGCGGCCACTTCACGAAATTCGGGGTCGTACATCTCGATTGCATGAACCCGCCACCGGATCGGCTCGAACTCCCGATTGACGAGGTCGGCCACGACGCCCGGGTCGGGGTTCCCGCCGCGCGCTAGAGTGACGTGCGGGACGAACTCGTCGCCCTCGATCCGATCGATCGCGCCGTAGGCCGCGCACAGCCGGTGGTGGAGCCTGACGAGCCCCTCGCTCTCGACCGCGAGGTACACCACCGGACGGGAGCCGGACGCGGGCGCGTCGAAGACGTCGATCCCGGTCACGGCGACCTCGAACGGGTCGGTTCCGGACAAGAGGGGGCGGAGGCCCTCGCGCAGCGCCGCGACCGCGTCGGGCTTGGGCGGGCGCGAGGGCGACGACCCGAGCCCGCGATTCGACTCGCCGCCGTCGACCCGATCGGGAACGTCCTCGACCCCGAGCCGCTTGCAGACGAGGGTGTGTCGGTCGCGCACGCGGTCGAACCCCGATAGTTTCGGGTGGAGATCGGCCGCGAGGTCGCCTACCGCGGGCGGGAGCGGGACGTTCAGGCTGAACACGCCTCAGATCCGGTCGGTGAGCCGTAAGGCGATCAGGACGACGATGGCGACGACGATCAGCGTCGGGAGTGCGTCCAAGAGCGCGAACGTGAGATCCAGTACCGCCCCGAGGACCTCCAGGAGAAGCCACACGATAGCGAGCCCTAGGATTACCTTCAGGAGGTCGTCGACGTCGACGTCGGCGCGGTCCGCGTCGGTTCGGTCCATACGGGACCGACGGCGTCGGCCGTCAAAGTCCCACCGGCCCGCGGCGCCCGCTGCGTGATCAGGTGCTTCAATACCCCGCCGCGCCGAACGAGGCCTATGAGCCTGATCGCGTTCGACTTCGACGGCACGCTGTCCGACTCCGAGATGACGGTCCTCCTCGCCGAGCGCGCTGGCGTCGCCGACGAGGTCGCGGCGATCACGGAGCGGGCGATGAACGACGAACTCAGCTATGCCGAGAGCCTCTATCAGCGGGCGGAGCTGCTCGGAGGGCTCGACGAGGAGGCGGTCGACGGCGCGTTCGACGAGGTGACGCTCCGCCCGGGGGCCGGCGAGCTGATCGAGCGGCTGCGGGCCGACGGCCACCACGTCGCCGTGCTCACGGGCGGCTTCGAGCGCGGCGTCGAACGCGCGCTCGCGAAGGAGGACGTCGAGGCCGACACAATCGTCGCCAACCGCCTCCCGATGTCCGGTGGGAAGCTCACCGGCGAGGCCGAGGGGCCGCTCATCGAGGGGACGAAGGACGACGCGCTGGCGGAGCTCGCCGCCGACCTCGGCGTCCCGATGAGCGAGACGGTCGCGATCGGGGACGGCGCGAACGACCTCCCGATGCTGGAGGTCGCCGGGCTCGCGGTCGGGTTCGTGCCGAAAGACGCGGTGCGTCCCGTCTGCGACGCCGTCGTCGCCTCCATGTTCCGGCTCGGGAAGGTGCTGGAGGGACACGGCGTGCTCTCGGTCGAGTCGTCGCCTCGATGACCGCCGAGCGGGACCTCGACGATCGTCGGACTCGGTCACACTGTTTGGACGGGCCCTTAATAAGAGGGAAAGCGAACATGGAGCCATGATCGCCGTCGCCGGGGTGAGTAGATGCTTCCGACGCTGACGTACCTCCAGTTCCACCTCGTCTTCAGCCTCCCCGTGGTCGCGGCGCTGTGGTACCTCGCGCCGCGGTACGATCTCGTTCGCCGGCGGCGCGCGACGGCCGGGATCGCGATCCTCGTCGCCATCGCGTACCTCTACACGACGCCGTGGATCAGCTACATGATCCGACAGGGGGCGTGGTCGTACGCCGACGGGGCGGTGCTCGTTCGAGCGCTGTCGATCCCGCTCGGCGAGTACCTCTTCTTCACGATCCAGACCGTCGTCACCGCGTTCGCGCTCCACCTGATCGGGTTCGACCCGACGTTCCGCGAGGGCGACTTCGACCGGGGGCCGCGGATCGCCGGCGTCGTCGCCGGCGTCGCGATGGTCGTCGTCGGGCTCTGGCTCGTGACGCTCGACCCCTCGTACCTCTACCTCGGCGGGCTGATCGCGTGGGTCGGCCCGGTGTTCGCGCTCCAGTGGGCGGTCGGCGGCGGCTACCTGGTCCGGACGCCGCGAATGTGGCTCGCGGCGACGTTCCTCCCCGCGGCGTACTTCTGGGTCGCCGACCGGATCGCGATCGCGATGGGGACGTGGCGGCTCTCGGCCGAGTTCACGACCGGGATCGCCGTCCTCGGGCTCCCGATCGAGGAGATGCTCTTCTTCGCCTCGGCCGGCGTGATGACAGTGAACGGGCTCGTGCTGTTCGAGTGGGTCCTCGACTGGAACGACCGGCGCGGTCGGCCGACCGAGACCGCGGCCGACGCGCTCGAACCGGACCCGGAGCCGGCCGAACCGGTCGATGACTGAGACCGCGACGCGCTCGGCGGCGCAGCGTCGAGCGGCGGTCGACGAGGGCGACGACCCCGCTCGGTCGGCGGTCGACCGGTGGTTCGCGTTCTACCCCGCGCTGGCGCTCGCGGCGCTGCTGCCGGTCGGGGCCGTGACCCCCCTGTTTCCGGTGGAGGTCGGCGTCGCGACGTTCGCGCTGGGGACGCTCGTCGTCGGGATGGCTCACGGCGCGGTCGACCACCTCGTTCCCCTGCGGGCGGCGACGAACGTCTCCTTCCGGCGGTCGGTCGCGGTCGTCTCCGTCGCCTACGCGGTCCTCGGCGGCGCGGTCGTCGCGGCGTTCTTCCTCGCGCCGGTCGCGGCGTTCGTCGGGTTCATCGCGCTCACGTGGCTGCACTGGGGACAGGGCGACGTCGCGGCGCTCGTCGTCGCCGGCGTCGACCACCTGCCGACCTCGGCCGAGCGCTGGCTGAGCCTCGTCGTGCGCGGCGGGCTCCCGATGGGCGTCCCGCTCGTCGCGCACCCGGAGGAGTACCGGCTGGTCGCCGAGTGGATCGTCGGGCTGTTCGTCGTCGACGCGACCGCGGCGGCCGCCGCGGTCGCCCCCGTCTTCGTCCCGGAAACGCGGCTGGCCGTCGGCGCGTTCATGGCGGCCGCGACGGCGCTGTCGGTCGGCCTGGGCTACCGGCGGGTCCGCGGGGGCGCCTCGCGGCGAGGGTGGCTCCGCGATGCGGGCGAGGTCTCGGCGCTGTGGGCGTGGTTCCTGCTCGCCGCGCCCGTCTTCGCGATTGGGGTGTACTTCGCGCTCTGGCACGGCCTCCGCCACGTCGGACGGCTGATCCTCGTCGACGACCGGGCGTCCGCGGCGCTCGGCGACGGCGACCTCCCCGGCGCCCTCGCGCGGTTCGGGCGCGACGCCGCCCCGCTCACGCTCGGGGGGTTCCTCGTCGTCGCCGCGGTCGGGCTCTCGGTCCCCGCGGGGGTCGCCGCCCCGGGCGACCTGCTCGCCGTGTCGCTCGTCGCCATCGCGGCCATGACGCTCCCGCACGTGGTCGTCGTCGCGTGGCTCGACCGACGGCAAGGGGTCTGGCGGCCGGGAGAGACCACGTGAATCACGACCGCGTCCACGCCCGAGAGCCGTCGCACCGCGTCGACCGGTGGTCGGTCGGGGTGGTCGAGTCGATGGACGAGCGCGACGGGCACGCGGTCGTGACGGTCCGGCCGGTCACGCGGGACGCGGGCGACGATGGAAGGAGGGGAAAGGGCGATGACAGGGAGAGCGGGAACGACGAGAGTCCCGTCGAACTCGTGATCACGCTCGCCGTCAGGGACCTGTTCGTGGGGCGGCTCTCGGTCGACGACGGCGAGTCGCCGGTCGGCGAGCGCGTGTGGTATCGGAAGCGAGGCGGGTAGCGCGCGACGGATCCGGGACCGCGCCGGCGTCACTCCAGCTGGTGGTAGTCCAGTTCGTGGCCCTCGTCGAGCGCGGCCTGCACGGCGTCGCTCGGCTCGTCGACCGGTTCGGTCCGGAGGGTCATCCCACCGACATCGGCCGCGTCGAAGTAGACGTTCCGCCGCCAGTCGGGGTCGCGGTCGGGGTAGTCCGTGCGGTAGTGAGCGCCGCGGGACTCCTCCCGTTCGAGCGCGCCGCGGAGCACCGCCTCGGCGGCGACGAGGGAGAATCCGATGTCGACGGCGAGTTCGAACGACTCGCTCGTGACGGGCCCGACGCGCATGTCGGCGGCGCGGCCGCGGACGGCTTCGAGGTGGTCGAGGCCCTCTCGAAGCGACGGCTCGTCGCGGAGGATCCCGGCGTGGTCCCACATCACCTCCCGGAGGTCGGCGAGCACCGCCTCGGCCTCGTGCTCGCCGTCGTGGCCCGCCAACGTGTTCAGGTCGCTGAGGTGCGGCTCGACGAGCCCCTCGCGGAGGTCCTCGGGCACCTCACCCGGGCCGTCGGCGCGGTCGGCGATCCGCTCGCCGGCCACGACGCCGTACGCGACGGTCTCGGCCAGCGAGTTCCCGCCGAGGCGGTTCGCGCCGTGGACGCCCGCCATCGTCTCGCCGATCGCGAACAGCCCGTCTACACCGGTCTCGCCGCCGTCGTCGACGGCGACGCCGCCCATCCCGTAGTGGGAGGTCGGGGCCACCTCGACGGGCGCTTCGGCCATGTCCACCCCGAGGTCCTGGAAGCGCTCGTACATCCGCGGGAGTCGCTCGCGGATGAAGTCAGCGTCGCGGTGGGAGATGTCGAGGTAGACGCCGCCGTTCTCGGTGCCGCGGCCCTCGGCGACCTCCTGCGCGATCGCCCTGGCGACGACATCGCGGGCGTCGAGCTCCATCTGATCGGGAGAGTAGCGCTCCATGAAGCGCTCGCCGTCGGCGTTGAACAGGCGGCCGCCCTCGCCCCGGACCGCCTCGGTGACGAGGCGGCCGCTCCACGGCTCCCACTCGGGGTCGCTCTCGTCGACGGCCATCCCGGTCGGGTGGAACTGCATGAACTCCATGTCCATCAGCGAGGCGCCGGCGTCGTACGCCAGCGCCGCCCCGTCGCCGTTGTTCTCGTCGTCCCTAGAGGTGTGTCGGTCGTAGATCGCCGCGTGACCGCCGGCGGCGAGGACGACGGTGCCGGCGTTGAACAGGACGAACTCGCCGGCGTCCATGTCGAACCCGACGGCGCCGTAGACCGCATCGCCGTCCGAGACGAGCTTCGTGATCATCACGTTCTCGCGGTACGGGACCGACAGTTCCTGCGCCCGGTCGACGAGGGTGTTCAAGAGGGACTCGCCGGTGTGGTCGCCGGCGAACGCCGTCCGGCGGAACGATTGGGCACCGAAGAAGCGCTGATCGATCTCTCCCTCGTCGGTGCGCGAGTACTCCATCCCCCACTCGTCGAGCTCGCGGAGCCGTTCCGGCATCTGCTCGGTGACGGTCTCGACCTTCGCCGGATCGTTGACGAAGTGCCCCTCGTTGAGGGTGTCGGCGGCGTGGATCGCCGGCGAATCCTCGGGGTCGTGCGTACCGAGCGCGCCGTTGATTCCGCCGCGCGCCCACGTCGTGTGGGCGTCGCCGTGGCCCCGCTTACCGAGCACGAGCACGTCGTCGATCCCGCGTTCGGCGAGCTCGATCGCGGTGCGGGCTCCCGCGGCGCCGGCACCGACGACGAGGACCGAGACGTCCACGCGGTCGTATTCGACCGGTTCGTCGGGTTCCGTGGGTCGTCGTTCGTTCACGTCACCGGTAGGGTTTCGAACGGGATAAGACTCTCGCGCGTGTGCGCGCACGCGAGCCTTCGTTCCCCTCCACCGTGATCGGGGTTCGGGGGTCCCCGTCAGTCCCACCCGGGCGTCCCGGGGGCACCGGCGTCGTCCTCCAGCTCGCGGATCAGCCGGTTGCGGGAGTCGACGCCGAGGGAAGCGGGGTCGCCGTCGCCGGCGGCGCGCTCGGTCCACGCGCGGATCGCGCGTCCCGCCCACGAGTCGGCCTCCCGGGCGCGCTCACGGGCCCCCGCCATCCGGTCGCGGTCGACAGACAGCGACCCCGGCCGCGAGCCGACGGCGGCCCCGACGAACCGGGCGCGGTCGTCGGCGGTGAGGGAGTCGGTTCGGATCCGGTCGACCACGCCGTCGAGGTCGTCGGGGTCGGGGTAGGCGAAGACGGTCGTTCCGAGGGCCTGGGGGCCGAACGCGGGCGCGGGGAGGTCGGTCGGCGGCTCGTCGTCGAGAAGGCGGTCGCCGCCGCCGGCGTCCTCGACGCGCTCGCACTCCGTCTCCGCGTCGAGTTCGAGGTTGTGCCCCGGGTAGGTCGAGCAGGTCCGGGGGTACAGGTCGCCGCCGTGGATCCGGCACTGGAGCGTCGTCGGATCGAGGAAGACGCAGGCGTCGAGCCAGCGGGGCTCGTCGGTGCCGATCGGCGCGACCGGCTTTGGGGGTTTCCGGAGGCCGATCACGAAGACCGGGCGGTCGTCGGCGGCCGCCACCTCGACGCCGTCGATCGAGGCGGTCGCGTCGCGCTCGGCGGGCTCGAACAGCCGCGGGACGAGGGCGTCGCCGAGCCCGTCTTCGAGGAAGGCGGCGACCTCGTCGCGGGTGAGCGGGGCCAACCCGTAGACGTCGTCGAGCGGGGGGCGGTCGCCGGCGCGGTCGGAGCCGGCTGCGTCCGGCGCGAGCGCCCGCCAGTCGACGCAGCAGCCGGCGCAGTCCTCACAGCGGAGTTCCATCTGGTATCAACTGTGCGAACGGTTCGCATAGTTAAAAGGGATCGGCGGGTGAGCGTGGGCGGACATGTATAGAAGACCGTCGGCGCGCGCCTCCGAGCGCCCACCGGGCGCGAGGAGCGCGTGCGAGGGAGTCGCTGGCGCCATCGGCGCCAGCGACGAGGCTGGGGAGGCGTGAGGCTGCGGTGCGGTCGCGAGCGGGTGGGACTCAAAGGGGCAGCCGGGAGGCGGTCGCAGGCGACACAAGCACCGCAGCGAAGGGGCGGTAGCGACTGAGCGGGGAGCGAAGCGAGCGTGCGCCCGCCTCCCGGCTGGGGCTTTGGAGGTGGTCACCGTCGAATCGCCGTCAATCAGTTATAAACAAACGGCGATAAGCACGAGCGCTACGGTGTCTACAACACCACGGAATACCGCGTAAGCGACTGATTCAGGGCGCGACGCCGACCGTCAACAGCGTCCCCCACGTCCGGTAGCGGTCGACCATCGCCTCGCGGGAGTCCCAGTCGTCGGTCGGGAACGCCGAGGCGTCCGGGATCTCGATCTCGCGGTCGGGCACGTTGTCCTGTTCGGCGACGTGTAACCCGGCGTCGCGGAACGCCTCGCGGTACTCCGCGCGGCTCCACAGCGTCATCTCGATCGCGATGTTCTCCTGCCACGCGTGGGTCGATTCGCTCTCGGCGAAGTAGTTGACGGCGCAGTGGAAGGTGCCGCCGGGCCGCAGGACGCGCCGGATCTCGCGGAGGGTGTTGTGCGGGTCGGCCGCGTAGTAGAACGCCTCCATCGAGAAGACGTGGTCGAGCGAGTCGTCGGCGAAGGGGAGGGCGTCGAAGTCGCCGACGAGGAAGCCGACCGCGTCGTCGTCGGTGTAGCTCCGGGCGTTGCGGGCCATCTCCGGTGCACCGTCGAGCCCGTAGCCGCGGCCGATGCCGCGCTCGCGGAGCGCGCGGAGCGCGTAGCCGGAACCGGTGCCCAGATCGAGGACGGCGTCGCCCGGCTCGACCGGTATCCGCGCGAGCACGTGTTTCGCGGTGTGCCAGTGCCTGTCCTCCATCCCGCGGTCCTTCCCCGACGTCGCCCACTCGTCGAACTCCTCGCGAACGCTCATGACGGCATGACGGGGGGACGGGTGAAAACCGGTTCGGAGGGGGACGGCTCTCGGTCACCGAGACACGGGACCGAAAAGCGCCGTCGTTTTATCGGCTGCCGTCCGTTCGGGGAGTATGAAACGCCCGCGGAGCCTCCGTCGACCGAAGTTCCGGATCGCGGACTCCGCGCAGCAGGCAGTCGGGGGGTTCCTCCTCGCGGGACCGTTCGTCGTCACCGAGGAGGTGTGGGTGCTCGCCGCCGGCATGCACTGGATCCAGGGGGCCCTGACCGCGGGGATCGTCGCGCTGATCGGGTACGCCGCGCTCTATCGGGCCGACACCGACCGCGACCCCGACGTCGAGCAGGAGATCGCGGGGATCCCCGCCCGGTTCCTGTCGCTGATGACCGTCGCATTCGGCTCCGTGGCGGTCCTCGCGGTGCTGTTCGACGCGCCGGACACCTTCCTCATCCAGCAGGGGGTGACGGGAGCGGATCTCTGGGCGACGACGGCCAAGGCGATCACGGTCGGCGCGGTGTTCAGCGTCGTCGGCGCCGCGACTGCCGACAGCGTGTTCTGATCCGGGCGCTCCGAGGGTCGCGAGCGACGGTTCGGAGGTCACACGACGACCGAGACGACGGCGAAGAGGATCAACACGCCGGCGATGTCGCAGACGTTGGTGACGACGGGGATTGTGGTGTCGTCGGGGTTGAGCCCGATCCGGTAGGAGGCCTCCACGGCGGCGACGCTGGCGACGACCACGAGGACGGCGAGGAGCATGCCGGAGACGATCGAGACGAGGAGCACCCGCCCGAGCCCGAGCGTGCCGCCGAGCGCGACGCCGATGGCCCACGCGGCGACGCCGACGGCGCCGAAGACGGTGCCCGCCAGGGCGAACACGGCGCCGGCGTTCGCCCTGAGCGCGGGGTTCGACGGGTCGAGTTCGTACGTCCCGAGGTAGAGCTGCGTGGTGAGCCGCGAGCAGGTGATCGACGCGAGGTTGCCGGCCGTGCCGATCTGGACCGGGACCAACACGAGCAGCGCCGGGTTGTCGACGAGCACCGCCTCGTACGTCTCCAGAACGGTCCCCGAGACGAGTTGGAGCACCGACAGCGCGGCGAGCAGCGGGATCATCGTCCGGACGATCCGACGGATCGACCACTCGTCGGCCATCGTCGTCTCCGCGCCGGACGCCGAGCGGTCGGCCGAACCGGACGCCGAGCGACCGTCCGAATCAGACGTGGGATCGCCTCCCGCGTCGGCGTCCGTCACAGCACGGCCCCCACGACGTAGATCCCGACGAGGAGGAAGAAGACCCCGAACACGTCGCCGAGCGTCGTCACGACCGGGCCGATCACGTTGTCCGGGTCGAGTCCGCGCCGGTACCCGACGAAGATGACGGCGATCAGCACCGAGATCATGAGCGCCGCGGAGAGGAATCCCGCCACGACCATGATCCCGATCAGCTGGAGGAGGTTCCCGTCGGTCCCGAGGAGCGTCAGCCAGAGGTAGGTGACCACGGCGATGAAGACGGAGACGCTCATCCCGTTGATGAAGGAGGCGAGGACGGCGTTCCTGAGCCGGCGGTCGAGCCGGAATCGGGGTTCGATGAGCCCCTGGTGGAGGCCGGTCGAGAGGCGAGCCCCGAGCGAGCCGTAGACGCCGCCGCGGGTCGCGAGGAACGCCGGGAGCAGGAGGAGCAGGCCGGGGACCTCCGAGATGCCGGCGCGCATCGTCTCGGAGCCGAGGATGGTCCCGGCGAACAGCCCGGCGACGAGGCTGACGAGGATCACCGGCAGCGCCTGTCTGTAGACGTCGCGCGCGGTGTCGTGGCCGGCCATCGTGCGCCCCGACGCGGGGGAGAGTCAAAAACCGGTCGGCCGACGCGGCTCGCGTCCAAGGGCGACCGGTCGCGGGGACTGCGCAGAGGGGCAGTCGGGCGACGTGGCCCGCATCGTTAAGTCGGTCGGGGGGTTTCCGATCCCATGGACTACTCGCTCGCCATCGAGAACGGGCCGGAAACGATCCCGGGCGGCACGGGACTGCTGCTCGTTCACCCGAGCATCGGCGAGACGGACCGGATCGACACGGACTTCCTGAAGACCGACACCGACGCGTTCCTCGTCGTCTCCACGCGGACGACCGCGCGCGAGGTGGAACAGAAGCTGGAGTACTACGACGTCGACGAGACGAAGGCGACGATCCTCGACACGCTCTCCGTCGAACGCGGGTACTCGCGGCGCTCCAGCGACGACGTGTACTACGTCTCCGCCCCCGACGACCTCGACGGGGTCGTCGACCGGGTCGAGCGGTTCCTCACGGAGAACGAGGGGAAGCGGCGGGTCTCGGTCGACTCGCTCACCGAGATGGCGTACTACGCCGACGACGACGCCGTGTTCGAGGCGGCCGCGGACATCCTCGCGCTCCTCGACGAGCACGACGCGGTCGGGATCTTCCACCTCTCCGAGGAGGTCCACGAGGTCGCCACGCTCGACCGGTTCCGGGGGCTGTTCGAGGGGGTCATCGAACTCGACGGCGAGGGGAACGTCAGATTCGAAATGTAGGGGCGGTCGGTCAGTCGGAGCCGAGGCGGCCGATCAGTCGACGTCGGCCATCGATTCGAACGTTTTCTCCGCCCACTTCACCGCGTACGGAGCGCCGCGGTCACGGTAGGCGGCGGTGTCGAGCGCGGCGAACGGCGCGGGCAGGTCGAGCCCGTGGCGGACGGCCGAGCAGGCGTACTCCGTCGCGCTCGCGAAGTCGGTCTCGCCGCGGGCGACCTCCCCGACGAGGTCGCCGAGGCGGCCCTCCAGGCGGTCGCCGGCGTCGGTCCACGCGTCGAACAGCCGCGGGTGGCGTCCTTCCCAGGACGCGAAGACGTCCCTAGTGTACAACCCCACCCACGCGTCGAACAGCGCGGCGGCGACCTGGAAGACGTCGCTCGGACCGTGCCCCGTGGTCGAGGCACCGGTGTCGGGGTCCGGCCGACGGATCGCGGCGTCGAGGTCGCGGTAGCGCTCGCCGAAGAACGGGAGGAAGCTCTCGGGGAGACGGTCCGAGGGAGTCTCCGCCGGAAGCGATCCGGGAGACGGCGAGACGCCGACCTGGACCAGTCGGTCGGCGATCAGGAACGCGAGGAAGTCGTCCGGCGTCCCCTCTGCCCGCTGTTTGACGAGCACGGTCTGCGGCTCGGTCTGCGTCGTCCGGACGACGGTGCCGTCTCCGGGGAGCCCGACGGTGAACGTCGGGCCGGCGTACCGCCGGAGCAGTTCGGGCACCTCGTCGGGGAGCCACTCCGGCGGGAAGGACGCGGGGGAGAGCCCGTCGACGAACAGTCCGAGGTCCTCGGCGGACGCCGGCGGGAGCGTCTCGAAGTCCGCGTCGACGTCGAGGACGGCCGATCCCGGCGCGTGGTCCTCGCGGACCGCGCCGAGGTCGTCGTCGAGCGACCGGGACGAGAACATCAGCCGAGCACGTACGAGAGGATGATGAGTACGGACAGGGCCGCCGAGACGCCGATCGTTCCGAGCACGATCGTTGTGGATTTGCTCATGTCGAACCCTGGGTCCGCCGGTCGGTTAAAAGTATATTACTTCGGACGGACCGGATCCGGTTCGGATGGGGCGGGGTACGCTTCGGGTGCGGGGCGGGATTCCGACGGACCGCGGGAGCCGAACGTCAGCGGGTTTATACGGGTTCGTCCGGTAGCCGTGGTATGCGGATCCGTGACGCACTCGAGTCCGACGCCGAGGCGCTGTCGACGGTGATCGGTCGGCCCGAGGACGTCGTGAGGAACATGATTCACGACCGGTCGGTCCGGGTCGCAGTGGAGGGCGAAGACGGCGACGGCAAAGCCGTTGGAGGTCGAGGCGACACCGATGGGGATCGAGGCGACACCGATAGCGGAAGTAACAGCGGTGGAGGCGACGCCGGTGGCGGAGGCGGAAGCGGGAGAGACGAGAACGGGGAAACGGTGCTCGGGTTCGTCGCGTTCGACGTTCGCGACGGGACCGTTCACGTGACCGACTTCGACGGGAGCGGCTCGACGATCGAACGGCTCTTCGAGGAGCCGCGGCGGTTCGCGCGCCGAGAGGGGATGGGCGTCGAAGTCGTCGTTCCGAACGACGAGGATACCAGCGAGGTCATCGAGGCATCGGGGTTCGCCGTCGCCGGGAGAGGGCCGCGATTCGAGGGACGGCGGACCACGCGGTATCGGATCGAGTACGAGGAGTTAGACGGGCGGTCGGATGAGTGAAATCGGCCGGGGTGATGGGCGAAATCGGCCGAGGTATGAGACGAGTGAACCCGATCGGACGAGTCGTCAGTCGAACCGCTGTTGGACGATTTCGAGGCCCTCCTCTCGATCGTCCCAGTCGACGAACACTGCGACCGACGTCGCGCTCGTGATGAGGTCGATGATGTTTATCCCCGCGTCGGACAGCGGGGCGATGATGTCTTGGATGACGCCCGGCTGGTTCGGGAGTTCGCCGCCGGTCACCCGGATGACGGCGATGGGGTCGGCGACGGTCACCGACGAGAGCGCCTCGTCGTCGACGACGGCCTCGTGGAGGAGCGCCTCGGCGGTCTCCGCGACGTCGACATCGACGTAGAACGTGACCGAGTCCATCCCGGAGGCGACCGCGTCGATGTTGATCTCCTCCTCGCGGAGGGCGTTCGCGAGCTGGGAGAGGATCCCGGATCGGTTCCGGATCGCGCGCCCGGCGATGGTGAGGCACGCGAGCGGCTCCTCGCGCATGTCGATCAGACTCTCGAACTGACCCTCGATTCGGGTCCCGCCCCTGAGGAGGTCGCCGTGCTGATAGTGGACGACGCGGACCGAGAGGTCCTCGTCCTTGTACGAGAGCGCCGACGGCGCGACGACCTCGGCGCCGCGGAACGAGAGGTTCCGGAGCTCGTCGACGGTGATCCGTCCGACGTTCCGGGCCCCCTCGACGACGCGGGGATCCCCGGTCATGACGCCCTCGACGTCGGTGACGATCACGACCTCGTCGGCGTCCATGTAGTTGCCGAGCATCACCGCGGTCGTGTCGGAGCCGCCGCGGCCGAGCGTCGTGACGTTGCCGTCGTGGTCCTCCGCGAGGAAGCCGGTGATGATCGGGACGACGCCGTCGAGCCGCTCCGCGAGCGCGTGTGCGCGCTTCTTCGTCTCCTCGACGTCGACTTCACCGAGCTCGTTCGTGATCACCGGCCAGTCGGGGTGGCCCGGTTCGAGGAAGACGGCGTCGATACCGCGGACCGAGAGGGCCGCCTTGAGCATCCTGACGCTGGTTCGCTCGCCCATCGAGACGATCTCGGCGCGGTCGGCGTCGTCCGTCTCGAAGGTGATGTCGTCGAGGAGTTCGTCGGTGGTCGATCCCATCGCGCTCGCGACGACCGCGATCTCGTGGCCCGCTCCGACCGCGTTCGCGACGGAGTCCGCCGCGCGTTCGATGCGGTCGCCGCTCCCGAGGCTCGTCCCGCCGAACTTGGCGACTACGCGCATACGGGCACCTCGTCGCGGGAACTCCGGTCGCGGTCGTCGGGTCGGGTCGGTGGAGAAACGGATCGAGATCGCGAAGTGAAAGCGTGATCAGCAGACATGAGCGCCCGTAACGGAGGAAGCCGCATAACTGTGTCCACTTCGACAATGGTCGCCCGAACGCGCGGTTCGGCCGAACGTGCTGTTCGACCGGACGGACGCGTCGACCAGGGGATGGTTCGGCTGGGTAGGTGGTCCGGCTGGGCGGGTGGCTCGGCCGAATCGAGGGCTCAGCGGAGGACAACGCGACTAGATCGGCGGTTCGGGGATTCGATGAGTGCGCGGTCTGCAGGGAAACCCCGCCGACGCTATTCGTCCTGAATGTCCCACGCGTCGGGCATTTCGATGACGTATCGACCGTCCTCCTGCAGCGAGATGATGTACTCCTGACGCTCGTACAGCTCCATCAGGTTGAGTTCGTACTTCCCCGGGCTCACGATCCGGATGCTCTCGAACTGCTCGTTGAGTTCGTCTCGGAGCTCGTCGATGTCGGGGCGAGGGCCTTCCGGGTCGGCGGATCCGCGAGGGTCCGCGCCGGAACCGGAGTCGACGGGCTGGCTCGCCTGATCGAGTTCGTCAGGCGAGACGACATCGGATCGGGCGCTCGCCTGCGCGACGTTCTCCTCGCTGCGTTCACGGACGTGTTCGGTCCCCGTTGACTCCTCGTCGACGGCGGGCGTCGAGTCGGCGTTGTCGGGGGTGTCGACGGCGGCGTCGGGGGCGGAAGCCGAGTCGGCGGGATCGGGCGAAGGAGAGGGTGACCGTCGCGTCTCGTCGGGCGTCGGTTGCTCGTCGGGTACGGACTGCTCGTTCGGGCTCGGTTGGTCGTTCGGGCCTGGTTGGTCGTTCGGGCCCGGTTGGTCGTTCGAGGGTGACTGCTCGTCGGCGGTCGCGCCCGCGGGCTTGAACTGGAACTTGTTCCCACCGCAGTCCGGACAGCCCGAGAGCATCTCCTTCGACCCGTCGGGGAACGTCCGGCCGCAGGTGGTACACTGGTGGGGCATTTACTTGCGGGAGACGAGCGTGCTGATGAGGTTCTCGTCTTTGTGCAGCGTCTCGATCCGGTTGGCCGGGCCGATGACGGTGAGCTTCTGGGCTGACTTCCGGCCCATCAGCTTGTCGAGGAAGCTCTGGTCGCTCGTCTCGGCCTTCGGGTACGTCTCGATCTCGATCCCGGTGAAGTCGTCCGGGCTGATCTCGGTCATCGTCACCTCGATCAGCTTGGACTCCTCGTCCGGAGAGAGCCCCTCTTCTAAGATCACGATGTTACCCTCCCGGACGCCGTCGAGGATGAGGCGGATCTTCTCCATTCCGGTCAGCCCCTCCATCCGGGCGCCGCTTATCATGTCGATCCGGACGCCGTCGTCCTCGGGGCCGTCGGAAGAGGCGTCGCCGTCGACGTTGGGGGTCGGTCCGGGCATCAGCCGAAGTACTCCGCGATCTTCGTGTACACTTCGTCCATGTTGTCGCCTTCGAGCGCCGAGAGGGGGATCGTCTCGTGTTGCGGGAAGGCGTTGGCGATCTGCTGGACGTCCGCTCCGGGGAGGTCCGTCTTGTTCGCGAGGATCAGCGCCGGGAGGTCCTGCGACTCGATGATCCCGATGAGCATCGTGTTCACCTGCGTGAACGGGTCCGTCGTGGAGTCGAGGACGTAGATGACGCCGTCGACGTCCTCGCGGAGCCAGTGCATCGCCTCCGCGACGCCCTCGGTCGCCTCGCGGGAGCGACGTACGGCGTCGTCCTTCTCCATGTCGTGGTCGAGGAACTCTTTGTAGTCAACCTTCGTCGTCACTCCCGGCGTGTCGACGATGTCGATGGTGACCTTCCGGCCGTTCCGCTCGATCTCGACGTTCTCCTTGCGGCGAGCGCGTCGAGTCTCGTGCGGGATGTGACTCTCGGGCCCGACGGCGTCGCCCGTCCAGTCCCGTGCGATCCGATTTGCGAGGGTCGTCTTTCCGGCGTTCGGCGGTCCGTAGATCCCGATCCGCTTGGGTTCGTCGGCCGCGAACAACCCGTCCGTGACCCGTGATATGCTGTCTTTGAGATTCGTGAGCAGTCCCATCCTGACCTCCAGTCCTGGTTTCTCCCGAACGAGCCGCGTCGCGCGTCACCGCCCGATCCGGCCGCGCCCGGCGTTCGTTCGGGGAATTACGATTGAATCCACGCCCCTCTCACTTAAGAACTGCGTCAGACGTTCCGATCGGTCGATATCGGACGCGTATGGATTCGAACCGCGGAATATGTGTCTCGTTTCGGATATCGGAAAGGAACGAGCCGAATTCGGGATTCCGGCCGGGTGGGAATACTGACGGTGGCACAGGGAGGAGAGTTGACGGCGGCAGAGGAGAAGGTCCGCAGTAGCCGAGGAGTATCGTACGGCGATGCAGTCGGAAGAGAATTCCGAGGTGGCGCTTCGCCCTCGCTGAGAGACATGGAAAGAACTGTCCCCGTCAACCGCCCTCAGGAGAGCCGGGTTCGCTGTCCGCTTTCCTCCCCCACCCCTTCGTTTCGACTGGAGACGGCCGATGGTGCGGGTCGGGTGTGGGTGTGGCGGCTTCGGTCCACAGTGACTCGTGTTTAATTGGCTCTCTCAAACCCACAAATAAAAATATTCTATCAACGATAAACGAGAGGGGTTTGTCGAGGGTACTGTTATACTATCTATTGTATAAAACCTTCTATCACAAATAGTACCCCTCGACCACCCCCACCCACCCGATCCGCGTTCCACACGAAACGAAGGGGTGTGGGGGTACCGGTGAGCGTATCGTAGTCGAACCGGTCCGAGACCGGCTCGTCTCCGCTTTGTCAACCGTCACTCGCCCCCACTTCCCCCTACTCAGCTTCGCTCACTCTCACTTCCCGCGCACAGCGGTATCTGTCCTGGCGATGTCCTCGATTATCTTGTACCTCGATATCCGGCTCCGTGGATCGAGAGCGACTCACGGGGAGTAATTCCCCTCAAGCCTCTCCCCGCCTCGGATCTCTCCCGGTCTTCGTCTCCTCAGTACCCGATCTAATCGGATTCCCCGGGACGTCCTCCTCTCGTCGACCGAGCTCGCCTCGTCGACCTCACGTCGAGTCGTTACCGCTCCACGGGGCGGAGTTCGTCCGACGCTCTCGCCGCCCGACGATCGTTTCGAGTCCGGAGAGCAACACTTTAGTACCACCTCTTCATCTGGTTCGACTGCATCAACTGGACATCCGAAAACACGAACTGTGTCGGATGTCAACGTTTCAGGGCGGAACGCGGCGCGCCTCGCCTCCGCGTGGGGTATTTCCACCTGAAACAGGGGGGTTCACATGGACGAAGGAGATCACACACCGCAGGCGGGAAAATCGGAGGACAGTGACGGGGAAACCGATGAACCGGCCACGGCAGATGACGAGTTCGACGATCCGCCTTCGAGTTCGACGGACGGGGTAACCGAGCGGTCGGTCGAGGGACTCGACGGTCCAGCGGACGTCGACGCCGACGTCGACCGCGACACGGACGCGGACGCCGGTTCCGATGTCATCACCGACGTGGATGTCGACACCGATATGAGCGTTACCGCCGACGGCGAGGTCGACGTCGGAAGCGCCGGTCGCGACCGGTCTTCTCCCGATGTGGACTTCGACGGGGTCGTTCTCGACGACGGCGACGACAATCAGGGCCTGTTCGATGACCTCCTCTCCGGCGAGCCGATCTTCGAGAATAAGGAGGTGCTCCGCCCCTCGTACACCCCGCACGAGCTCCCGCACCGGAACGATCAGATCAACCGGATGGCGACGATCCTCGTCTCCGCGCTCCGCGGCGAGACCCCGTCGAACATCCTTATCTACGGGAAGACGGGCACCGGAAAGACGGCGTCGGCGAAGTTCGTCTCCCAGGAGCTCGAATCGACCTCACAGAAGTACGACGTCCCCTGCGAGGTCGAGTACATCAACTGCGAGGTGACGGACACGCAGTACCGCGTCCTCGCCCAGCTCGCCAACACCTTCATCGAGAAGAACCAGCAGGTCATCGCGGATCGCCTCGAAGAGCACCGAGAGCTCAGGTCTCAGACGGCCGACGACCCCAGAGCGCTCGCCGGGACCGAGTTCGCGACGCTCGACGAGCTCGACGCCCGGATCGACGAGCTCGAGGCCGACGCAGAGGAGATGGAAGAAGTGCCGATGACCGGATGGCCGACCGACCGGGTGTACTCGACGTTCTTCGAGGCGGTCGACTACCACGAGCGCGTGGTCGTGATCATGCTCGACGAGATCGACAAGCTCGTCGAGAAGAGCGGCGACGACACGCTCTACAACCTCTCGCGGATGAACTCCGAGCTCGACCGGTCGCGGATCTCCATCATGGGGATCTCCAACGATCTGAAGTTCACCGACTTCCTCGACCCCCGCGTCAAATCCAGCCTCGGGGAGGAGGAGATCGTCTTCCCCCCGTACGACGCGAACCAGCTCCGGGACATCCTCCAGCACCGCGCCGACATCGCGTTCAAAGAGGAGGCGCTCACCGACGACGTGATCCCCCTTTGCGCCGCGTTCGCCGCCCAAGAGCACGGCGACGCCCGTCGCGCGCTGGACCTCCTCCGGACCGCGGGCGAGCTCGCCGAGCGCTCGCAGGCCGAGATCGTCGCCGAGAAACACGTCCGGCAGGCGCAGGACAAGATCGAACTCGACCGCGTCGTCGAGGTCGTCCGAACTCTCCCGACCCAGAGTAAGATCGTGCTGTTCGCCGTGATCCTCTTAGAGAAGAACGGCGTCCACAACATCAACACCGGCGAGGTGTTCAATATCTATAAGCGCCTCTGCGAGGAGATCGACGCGGACGTGCTCACGCAGCGCCGCGTCACCGACCTCATCAGCGAGCTCGACATGCTCGGGATCGTCAACGCGGTCGTCGTCTCGAAGGGACGCTACGGCCGCACGAAGGAGATGGGCCTCTCGGTCCCGGTCGAGGAGACCGAAGCGGTGCTCCTGTCCGACTCCCGACTCGGCGACATCGAGAACGCCCAACCCTTCGTTCAGGCCCGGTTCGACAACTGACTCTCCCCCTTCGCTTGACTCTTTCCCCTTCCGTCGGCTCTCTCCCCCCATCCGTCTCCGAGCATTGCGACTGGTTCCGTCGAGTCTCGGCGGTCGTCGAATCCCGTCGGTTCTCCTCACGCCGACGCGCTCGCGGCCGAACCTCCACCCGAAACTCCGGGCGCCTCGATGGCCTCTCGCTCGGCGTCCGAATCGAACTCGTCTCCGCTCTGCTCGCCGTCAACATCGAACTCCCCGGTCCCCGACTCCGCGACGACCGCGGTCGTCGCGACCACGTCGCTCAGTTCGGCCTGTCCGCTCGCGATCAGTCGCACGTACCCGAGATAGGGGACTCTGACCCGTGCGACGCCCGTCACCCACTCGGCCCTGACCGGAGGCGAGAGCCCGTTCGCCTGGTCGTACGCGCCGTTGTTGTCGCCGAGCGTGATGAACCCGTCATTGGGGGCCGGACAGTGGCGAAGCTCGGCGCATCCCGCCGCGCTGTGGTACTCCCCGTCGGCGCGGTCGTACCAGTTTTCCCCCTCCTCGACGTGAAACATCGCCCGGTGGATGATCGGCGAGGCCGTCCGGCCCGGCGGGCGATAGATGACCACGGACCCGTACGTTCCGAACGTCCGGTAGTCGGCGACTCGCCCGTCGTCGTACGTCACCACGCCGACATCGTTGTCCGCGGCGTCGGGCGCGAGCCGTCCGGGCTCCGTCACGAAGACCAGGTCGCCGACCTGCATATTGGGCTCCATGCTCCCGGACTCGACGGCGACCATCGGCGGCCACACGCCGCTGACCCCGAACAGGATCAGACCGATCGCCAGCACGACGGCCACGCTGGAAAGCATCTCTCGGACCCACATGAGGGGCCCTTCCTTGTCGTGACGGAACCGATGGACGAACCCATTCGTCTCCTTCGAGGACGAACCTCCTCGTCCCCGTCGGTTCGAATCCGTGTCAGCGCGCCCGCGTTCGCGTCGGTCGCTCGGACCGTCACCGCCAACCGAGGATTCGGACCCCTCCCTGCGGTCGACTGACGCGGCATCATCGTCCCTATCGGTCGAGTCGTTCGCATCCTCCGGGCCGTCCCTGCCGGATTCGTCGCCGGTATCGACCGCATCGCCCGGTCCGATCTCGTCTCCTGTATTCCGAGGGTCGGTCTCGTCGCGCTCGTCGTCGGCCTCGTCGCGCTCGTCGTCGGCCTCGTCGCGCTCGGTCCCGGTCCCGGCCGACGCTTCGCTTCGCTCGGTCGGATCCCCGTCCGCCTCCGACCGATCCCCTTCGTCCATTACCTGCGGGTTGTCGGGTTTCGGTGATAAGCTTCCGGGTCACCGCTTCCGTCGACCGACGCGACGATCGGTCGTCCCTCCGGAACCGTTTTGGGTCGCACCCCCCTCTCGACTGTCGTGCCGCTGGAGTCGAACGCCCGGATCGTCAAGGAGCTCGCCAGACGGGGCTACAACGCCGAGCGGGAGGCGGTAACCCTGCTGGCGAGCGCCCCCGACTCCGCGACCGCGCTCGAAGCGGCCGTCGACCGCGCTCCCGACGACGCCCTCCGTATCACCGCCGCCCACGTCCGCGCGGCGGTCGGTTCGGACGACGCCGTCGACCCCGAGACCACGACCGATTCTGATTCCGGGACCGCGACCGACTCCGATCCACACCCCGACGACGACTCCGGAACCAGAACGAGCGAGTCCCCCGACACGGCCCCTAACACCGCCCGATCTCCAGTCGAAACGGAGGGGTCGGGGGGTGCCGCTCGGGTCAGCTCGACGGCCGAGGTCCCGGACCCCGCCGCTCCGGACGTCGGTGGCGATAACCGGTCCGCCGTCGGCGACGGCGAAACGGGCGGAGACCGCGACCCCGACCGCCGCGAGCTGGAGGTCGGCAACGACATGACCGGCCGGAGCACCGGGACCGGCGAGTACGCCGACTTCGTCCGGACGTTCCGCGACCGCTACGAGCGCCTCTCGAAGGTGCTCCGCGGTCGCGTCAACCACCGGCCCGCGGAGGCGATCGCGGACATGCCCGGCGGCAGCGACGCCGCGATGATCGGCCTCGTCAACGACGTCCGGTCCACGAAGTCCGGCCACTGGCTCGTCGAGCTGGAGGACACCACCGGCACGTTCCCGGCGCTGGTGATGAAGGACAAGGGGCTCGCCGACGTCGTCGACGAGATCCTGATGGACGAGTGCGTCGCCGTCGAGGGGACGCTCGCCGACGACTCCGGAATCCTCTTCGCCGACTCGTTACACTTCCCGGACGTTCCCCGGACTCACCGGACCGGCGGGGCCGACCGCCACGTCCAGGCCGCGTTGATATCGGACGTCCACGTCGGTAGCGACGAGTTCATGGCCGACGCGTGGCACCGCTTCACCGACTGGCTCCACACGCCCGAGGCCGAGCCGGTCGAGTACCTGCTGCTCGCCGGCGACATGGTCGAGGGCGTCGGCGTCTACCCCGACCAGGACGAGGAGCTGGAGATCGTCGACATCTACGACCAGTACGAGGCGTTCGCGGAGCACCTCAAGGAGGTGCCCGCGGACACCGAGATCGTGATGATCCCCGGCAATCACGACGCGGTGCGGCTCGCGGAGCCCCAGCCCGGGTTCAACGACGAGATCCGGGAGATTTTGGACGTCCACGACGCGCAGATCGTCTCGAACCCCGCGACCGTCAGCGTGGAGGGGGTCGAGGTGCTGATGTACCACGGCGTCTCGCTCGACGAGGTGATCGCGGAGCTCCCCGAGGAGAAGGCGAGCTACGACGAGCCCCACAAGGCGATGTACCAGCTCCTCAAGAAGCGCCACGTCGCCCCGCAGTTCGGCGGGCACACCCGAGTCGCGCCGGAGGAGCGCGACTACCTCGTCATCGAGGACGTGCCCGACGTGTTCCACACCGGCCACGTCCACAAGCTCGGCTGGGGGAAGTACCACAACGTGCTCGCGGTCAACTCCGGCTGCTGGCAGGCCCAGACCGATTTCCAGAAGTCCGTCAACATCGACCCCGACGCCGGATACGCGCCCATCCTCGACCTCGACACGCTGGAGATGACGGTACGGAAGTTCTCGTAACCCGTAGTCCGGGGCGTCAGCGGTCGATCTCGACCCGTCCGCTCGTCGCGTCGTTGAGCCGCTCGCGGAGCGCCTCGACCTCGGCGACCGGAACCCGGAGGTCGAACCGGACGCGCTCGCCGTAGTCGGCGTCGAACTCGACGCCCGTCGACTCGATCACGCCCCGGACCGTCCCCGAGTCGTCGTACCCGGTCTCGACGACGAGGCTCCGGTGCGGCCGCTCCTCGGCCACGCCGGCGGCGTCGACTCCGTCCTTCACCGCCCGCGAGTAGGCGCGCGCGAGCCCGCCGACGCCGAGGTTCGTCCCGCCGTAGTACCGCGTCACCACCGCGACGACGTTGCGGATCTCGCGCTGCTGGAGGACGTTGAGCGCCGGCTTCCCGGCCGACCCGGAGGGCTCGCCGTCGTCGGAGGAGTACTCCCGGAGCATCGGCTCCGACCCCGGTGTGCGCTCGGGCGGTTCGCCCGCTGGCACCCGGTACGCCGGCACGTTGTGGGTCGCGTCGCCGTACTCCCCGCGGACGCGCTCGACGAACGCCTCGGCCTCCTCGACCGTGTCGACCGGGGCGACATGCCCGAGGAACTCCGAGCCTCGGACCTCGAACGTCGCCGTCGCGGGCGCCGCGACCGTCAGGTACGTCTCGTCGCTCACGGGTCGGCATCCTCCTCGGTGGTTCCGACGTTCTCGGCGTCGTCGCCCTCGGCGAGGCCGTTCCCCTCGGCGGTCGACCTGCCCCGCCGCTCGAGCACCACCTCGGTCGGCGGCGCGAGCCGGTACAGCCCGAGGAACGCGGCGACGCCGACGAGCTCCGACCCCTTCGCGACGATCGCCAGCGGGTCGCTCGCGAGCGCCGACGCGGCCGCGGCGCCGTGCCAGCCGACGTAGCCGAGGAGGAACGCCGCGAGGGTGCCGGCGCCGAGCGCGTACAGCCGCCGGTACTCGGCCGCGCGCAGGGTCGCGGCCGCGACGGCGACGGTGACCGCGCCGCCGAGCAGGAACGCGTAGGGCCGCGGGTCGGGAGGGTCGCCGAGCCGCGGCCACGCCCACAGCAGGTGAACGGCGGCGCTCAACACCGCGGCCTGGACCGCGATAACTCGAAGCACACGCTTCTTCGGGGCGTCGCGGCCGGCGGACGCCTCCCCGTCCGGATCGGCTCCGGAAGTGACACCGCCGGACTCCCCTTCCGACGCCGACGCGGTCATCGGCTCACTCCCACGGGTGATTCCCGGGCGAGTCCGGCCACAGCGGGTACCAGTACGACTCGTCGTCCTCTAAGCCGAGCTCCCCGTCGAGGACCGACTGGAGCTTGAACTCCACCTGCTGGTTCCGGTCGCTCGCCCCTTTCGGGGAGAAGGGGTAGTAGGCGCCGCGCCGGAACGAGTAGATCCAGTAGGCGGCGGTGTCACCGCGCTCGAAGCCGAAGACGGCCGCGAGCAGCCGGGAGCCGAACCCCTCCTCGATGAACTGGTCGGCCGCGAAGTGGACGCTCGTCACGAGGTCCTCCGGGTCGTCGTCTTCGAGGACGAACCAGCGGTAGCCGTGGTCGTCCTCGTGACGGTGGAACCCCGTGCCGGTCTCGATCTCGCCGGCCTCCAGGATGGCCTCGACGGTCTCGACGGCGTCGTCGAAGCGGGTGCTGTCCACCCCGGAGAAGCAGAGCGCGGCCTCCCCGCAGTGGTCGTAGCCGAGGTCGGCCTCCATCGTCATGTACGCGGTCGACATCCCGAAGAGGTCCTCGGGGTCGGCCTCGCGGGTCGCGTCCGTCTCGGCGCTCGTCCCGAGCACGGCGCGGATCGTGTCGAAGATACCCATTTATGAGTGGATCCTAGGCGACGCGGGGTTTAGGAGGCTTGCGTCGCGACGGGGCGTCGCGGACCCGTCCGAGCGAGCCGACGGCGAGCGTCACTCCCCGTCGCTCTCCGCGACGTAGTCGAGGTACGCGAGGACGCCCCGGACGTTCAGGCTCGCGTTGGCGCGGGCGCGCTCGGGGTTCCAGAACTCGACGTCCCGGCTCGCCGCCTCGAAGTGCTCGACGACCGCGTCGTCGTCATCGAGCGCCTCGCGCTTCTCCCGGATCGCCTCCACCCACTCGACGTAGGCGCGCTTGACCTCGCCGGCCAGCTCCGGCTCGTACCCGCGAGGGCCGAAGTGGCCGAAACAGAGGGTGTCGGGGTCGATCTCCTCGATGGTCCGCACGTCGGCGAGACACTGATCGAGGTCGAACTGCGGCGGCGGCGTCGTCGGCTCGATCCCGTCGACCGCGGGGACGTAGATCCCGGCCGCGTCGGCCGCGAAGACGACGTCGGCGTCGGGCTCGTGGTAGATCGCGTGGTGGGGCGCGTGGCCCGGGGCCTCGTACACGACCAGCTCGCGGTCGCCGAGGTCGATCCGGTCGCCCTCCGCGAGCCCCGAGATCCGGTCCTCCGGAACCGGCTCGGGCTCGTCGTAGTACTCCCACTGGTCTTCGACCGCGGACTTCGTCCCCGCGACGAGCGCCTCCGGGTCGACGAGGTGGCGGACGCCCTTCTCGGGGACGACGACCTCCGCGTTCGGGTAGCGCCCCGCGAGGTGGCCCGCCCCGCCGGCGTGGTCGAGGTGAGCGTGGGTCGGCAGGATCCACGCCAGCTCCTCGCGGTCGATCCCGACCTCCTCGATCGTCTCGAACAGCGCCTCGCGGTTCGCGCCGGTCCCGGTGTCGATCACGACCGGACGCTCGGCGTCGTACACGTACACGGCCCCGTACTCGTCCGTGTCGAACATCCCGGTGTCGTGGACGTAGAGGTCCGTCACCCCGCGGACCGGCTCGTGCTCGCCTGCGTGCATGCCCCAACGAGCGCCGCGCGGCCCCTTTTAGTGATCGGTCCCGGCGAGAGCCGACCGCGATTCTCGACCGGGAACGGACTCCGAGACGGGTCTCTCCGTGGCGGACGCTTATGGTCGTTCCACCCGAGGGATCGGTATGCGCGTGCTCGTCACCGGCGCCACGGGATTCGTCGGGAGCCGGCTCGTTCCGACGCTCCTCGACCGCGGCCACGAGGTCGTCGCCCTCGTCCGCGACGCCGACGGCTACGCCCCGCCAGAGGGCGTCCGCGTCGTCGAGGGCGACCTCCTGGAGCCGGACACCCTCGCCCCGGCGTTCGAGATCGACGGCGACCCGATCGACGCCGCCTACTACCTCGTCCACTCCATGGACGGCGGTCCCGGGTACGAGGAGCGCGATCGCAACTGCGCGACCAACTTCGTCGAGGCCGCGTCGGCCGCCGGCGTCGACCGGGTGATCTACCTCGGCGGCCTCGGCGAGGACCGCGAGGAGCTCTCCGAACACCTCCGGTCCCGCCGCGAGGTCGAGCGGATCCTCGCGACGGGCGACCCGGCGCTGACCACGCTGCGGGCGGCCATCATCATCGGTGCCGGGAGCGCCAGCTTCGAGGTCGTCCACGGGCTCGCCAGCCGGTTGCCGGTGATGACGACGCCGAAGTGGGTCGACACGCTCTGTCAGCCGATCGCGATCGACGACGTCGTCGGCTACCTCACCGGCGTCCTCGAAGTGCCCGAGACGCGCGACGACACCTTCGAGATCGGCGGGCCGAACGTCATGACCTACGCCGAGATCCTCCGCCAGACCCGGCGGCAGCTGGGGCACAGGCTGTGGATCGTCCGCGTGCCGGTGTTGAGTCCGGAGCTGTCGGCGAAGTGGCTCCGGCTCGTGACCGACGTGAACCCGTACCTCGCCCGGTCGCTCGTCGAGGGGCTCCGCAACACCGTGATCGTCGAGGACGACCGGATCCGCGACCTCGTCCCGATCGAACAGACACCCTTCGAGGTCGCCGTCGCGCGGGCGATCGACCGCCCCCATCGCGACGACCCCACCGACGAGATCCCGGCGACCGAGCTGGAGGTCGAGCTGTGAGCCGGAACTACGGCGAGACGTGGGTGTACGAGAGCCTCGTCGGGGGGATCCCCGGCCTGGGGATCTCCCGCACGCTCGCGGTCGCGATCCAGTTCCTGCTGTTCCAGGTCGGCGTGCTCGCGCTCGGCTGGTACTACGGGCTGTGGGACGCCGTCGTCGCGGGGACGGTCGCCGTCTTGGTCGCGGCCATCGGCAGCGTGGAGATGCACCGTCTCGGTGCCGCGAACCGCCGCCTGTCGACGCCGCCCGAGCACAAGCGACTGCTGTTCGGGTCGAGCGTCGAGATCGTCCTCGGCGTGCTCGCGTTCATCGCGCTGCTCACGTACATGATCGCGTGGGACGGGACCCTGATAGAGCGCCTGTTCGGTCCCACCCCGCCGATCCCGGTGGTGTACCTCACCCTGTTGATCCTCTGGGACCTCACCTACCGGATCGGCACGTCGTGGTGGAGCGCCGTCGTCGCGCTGTGGCGGGCGATCAACGTCGACCTCGCCCCGGACGAGGCGGCCAGGGTCAGGCGTCTCGACGCGGAGAACATCGGCTTCTCGGCGCTCCAGCTCGTGCTCGTTCCCTTCCTGTTCGAGGAGCCCATCCTCTTGGGGGCCGTCGTCGGCCACGTCCTCGCGGTCGCGATCGTCTGTTCGGCCGCGATCGCGCTGACCCGATCGCGCTGACCTGATCGCCTCGAACCCCGATCTCCGAGCCCATACCCCGATCTCCGAGCCCGTACCCCGGTCTCCGAGCCGCGGCTCGTCGGGGTCGCCGCGTCGCCACTCGGCGGTCGGGGGTTCGGGAGGAAGCCGACGGGTCCGCAGAACAGCGATCCGACTCGCCGTCTCACTCGCCCTGCAGCTCTTGGAACTTGTCGAGGAGTGCCTCCGCGGAGTCGCCGGAGTCGTACGTGAGCGACCCGGAGTACTCCGGCCGCTCGGCGTCGAAGTCGGTGTCGACTTCGCTGGTCTTCTTCTCGCGACGCTCGTGTTCGGCCTCGTCGTAGGCACCCATTGACATGGTACACCATACCTTAGATATAATCGGTGATATATGTATCGATGAGCCGTCCGTTCGCTGAAACGATTCCGGCGACGCGCCCGTCTCCGCCGTCTCTGTGCCACCGGAACCGATTAGACCCGCCGCCCGGTAGCACCGCCGTGGCACAACCGCTCCGATTCAGGCGCGCTCCCGGCCGGTGGAGCGCCGACCGCGTCCGCTCGCAGCTCGAACGGCCGCTCGACGACAACCTCGGGGCGACCGCGAGCGACCCGTGGTTCAGTCCACCCCCGGGGTACGACGCGCGGCGGTTCGACATGGACGACGGCTCGTTCGCCCTGTTCTGCTGGACGGACGACGACGCCGACCCGCCCCCGGGAGCGAGCGGCGGTCCCGCGGGGTACTGGGTCGGCAACACGGAGACCCCGAGCGAGCTGTGGCGTACGGAGAAGTACGGTTTCGACGAGGTGGCGTACTCGGTCTCGCGGTGGGTCCAGCGGGAGCTGCTCGCCGCGCTCCACGACGACGAGCCGTGGCTCGCGGCGTACCCGCACGTCTCGTGGTACTTCCTACCCGTGTTCTGCTCGAAGGACGGCGCGGAGACGACGCGGGCGTTCTTCCGCGACCACGCGGCCGGGTTCCCGGACGCAACGCGCGAGGAGGGGACGGGATTCGTCGAGGAGACGCTCCGGTCGGGGACCCTCGACGACCACCGCGAGACGATGGCCGGGAAGCTCGGCACGTCGGCGTCGCTCGACCTCGTGCGGATGAGCGCGGCGATCGCGGAGTTCACCGCGGCGCGGATCCTCACCGACGCCGGCTACGACGTAACCCCCGAGATCGAGGTGACGACCGGCCACTCGCTCGACTTCCGGGCGACCGATCCCAACACCGGGCGCGCCTCCCTCGTCGAGGTGACGCGCCCGCAGCCCGCCTCGAACCGGTCCGCGAGCGGCCCCGTCGCGGCCGTCCGCGACACCGCCGAGACGAAGACGAGCGGCCAGCTGGAGGCGCACGGCGGCGGCGTCACCCTGCTCGTCGACTGTACCTCGTTCCCGGCGGACGACTGGGCCGCGGTCCGGGACGCCCGGCCGGACGTCCGGCACCGCCCGGCGGTCGTCCTCCGCGCGCGCCCCGACGGGCACGTGGAGGGGTATCGAAAGGGGTCGGTCCCGGTCGACCTGTCGCCGGCTATCGACTGGGTCTGAGTCGGCTGTCGCCGTCGCTAGCGACGTGAGATTACGACGAAAAAACGCGGTCGGATCGCGGCTCCCGTCAGAACGAGACCGGCGCGGGCCCGTCCTCGGCGTCGGTCGTCGGGTCGCGGTCCGAGTAGAACCGGCGGCCGACTCCGCGGTGGCAGACGCCGGCGCGGAGGGTCGTGAACACGTCCTCCGCGTCGTCGAACGTCTGATCTCCGAACCGTTCCAGCACGTCGCCGAGACGCTCGGAGCCCTCCGCGAGCTCTACGGTCGCGTTCCCGTGGGCCGCGATCAGTTCCTCCGAGGTCGTCGGATATTGGTGCCGTTCGAGTCGGTCGTCGACGCCGTTCAAGCGCATCAACAGATGGGAGCCGCTGATGGTTCTTAATGATTGTCCATGCACAACCTTAGTTCGAGGTATCGACTTATACCACCTTATATTGGCGCGTGTTCACACGGGGGTACCGCGGTCGATTAGTACCCGGTCGCCGAACGGGACGCATGGACACGGACCGGATCGTCGCCGACCTCCACGCTCACACCACGGTCTCCGACGGGGCCATGACGGTCGACGAACTCGCCGCGACCGCCGCCGACGCGGGGCTCGACTGGGTCGCCGCCACCGACCACGACCGGATCCATCCCGACCTCGGCGCCCCCGTCGTCGAGCGCGAGGGGGTCCGGGTCGTCCGGGGGATCGAGCTGCGCGTCGACGCCGGCTTCGAGCGGCTCGACCTCCTCGGCTACGCGGTCGAACGCACCGACGCGCTCGACGAGGAGACCGACCGGCTCCAGGCCGACCGTCAGCGGCGCGGCGCCGCGATCCTCGACGCCGTGGAGGATCGGCTCGGCGTCGACCTCGGCGTCGAGCCTAGACCCGGCCTCGGGCGTCCGCACATCGCCCGCGCGATCGACGAGTCGGCGGCCCCGTGCGACTACGCCGGCGCCTTCGACGAGCTGATCGGGGACGACGGCCCCTGCTACGTCGCCCGCGACGTGACCGCGCTGGACAGAGGGGTCGAGCTCCTCCGGGACGCGTGCGCGTTCGTCGGCCTCGCGCACCCGTTCCGGTACGGCGATGTCGACGCCGCGCTCGACGTCGCCCGCGAGCTGGACGCGGTCGAGCGGTTCTACCCGTACGGTCGCCCGGTCGACGACGCCCGCGTCGAGCGGGTCGCCGCCGAGCACGACCTCCTCCTGACGGGCGGGAGCGACGCCCACGAGCGCACGCTCGCCGAGGCGGGGCTGACCGCCGAGGCGTTCGAGCCCGTCCGCGACCGGTTACCGAGTCCCTCCTGATCGACGAACAGGATTAAGCCCGCCGCCGAGAGAGTGGCCACTATGCGGTGTCACTACTGCGACCGGGAGGCCACGTACGAGGCCGAGCAGAGCGGGGTGGTCGTCGGCCTCTGCGAAGAGCACTTCAAGCAACGCGTCGAGGAGCTCGCGGAGTCGGACGAGCTCGCGTCGCTCCGCGACCGGATCGACGTCGAGTCGTCGGAGTAGGGGTTCGCCCTCGGTGCCCGCGTCCCCTCCCGGTCCCCGTCCCTCATCCGGGTCCCTTCCCCCTTCGGAATCGCTTCGCCGCGGACGGATCATAAAAGACCGCCCGGAGCCAACGCTCCGGTATGCACCCCACCGACCGGCCGCGGCGGCTCCGGACCGACGGCGTCCGCCACCTCGTCAGCGAGACCTCGCTGTCGGCGTCGGACCTCGTCGCACCCGTGTTCGTCGACGCGACGACCGATGCGCGCCTCCCGATCGAGACGATGCCGGGCCACGAGCGCGTCCCCGTGACCGAGGCCGTCGACCGCGTCGAGGAGGTCCGCGAGGCCGGCGTCGAGGCCGTGCTCCTCTTCGGGATCCCCGAGTCGAAGGACCCCGAGGGGAGCCGGGCGTACGCCGACGACGGGGTCGTCCAGCGCGCGACGCGTCGGATCGCCGCCGAGACCGACGCCTACGTGATCGGCGATGTCTGCCTCTGCGAGTACACCGACCACGGCCACTGCGGCGTGATCGAGGAGTCCGCCGAGACGGATCCGACGCTCACCGTCAAGAACGACGAGACGCTGGAACTGCTCGCGGAGACGGCCGTCTCGCAGGCCGACGCGGGCGCGGACATGGTCGCGCCCTCGGCAATGACGGACGGCCAGGTCCGGGCGATCCGCGAGGCGCTCGACGCGGCCGGTCACGAGGACGTGGCGCTGATGAGCTACGCGGTGAAGTACGAGTCCGCGTTCTACGGTCCCTTCCGCGACGCGGCCGACGGCGCGCCCGCGTTCGGCGACCGCCGGCACTACCAGATGGACCCCGCCAACCGCCGCGAGGCGCTCCGCGAAGCTCGGATCGACGCCGACGAGGGCGCGGACGTGCTGATGGTAAAGCCCGGCCTTCCGTACCTCGACGTCGTCGCCGACGTCCGGCGGGAGTTCGACCACCCGGTCGCCGCGTACAACGTCTCCGGCGAGTACGCGATGCTCCACGCGGCCGCGGAGAAGGGCTGGCTCGACCTGGAAGAAACGGCTCACGAATCGCTGCTGTCGCTCAAGCGCGCGGGCGCGGACCTGATCGTCACGTACTTCGCCGAGGACCTGGCCGAGCGGTTATAAACTGAAACGGACGGAAACTGACGCTTTTACTCCACATCTACCTCTTGGCGCGCGCCTCCGAGCGGCCGCCACCGGCGGCCGCGAAGGAGCGCGTGCGAGCGACGAGGCTGGGGAGGTATGAGGCTGCGGTGGCTGTGCGGGGCGGGACTCAAAGGGGCAGTCGCGAGGACGAAGGCGGCCGTAGCAAGCACCGCAGCGAGCAACGCGAGCGAGGAGCGCAGCAAGGCCTCCGAGTCGTCGCGACTGGGGCTTTGGCGGTGTTCACAGTCGATCCGCTAGTGACGACCTATAGGCGAACGATCGAAAATCCTGAGTCGTTCACACCACCTGCTCGCCGTCGTCGTCGTACACTGCGATCGCGTCGACCGGACAGACCCGCGCCGCGAACTTCGCGTCGAACTCCTCGTCGTCGGGCACTTCGACCACGAACACGTCCTCGTCCTCCTCCTCGCTCCCCCGCAGGTCCGCCTTCCCGTCGTTCAGGTTCTTCTCGAAGGCGTCCCACTCGGCGACGCACTGGTACATCCCGACGCAGGTGTCGCGGTCGAACTCGACGTACATGGCTCTCACTTGGATGAGACGGTACAAAGCCGTGGCGACGAGAGAAGTGAGGCTTCGAGCGATTCGGACCTGACGGCTAGCCACCGGAGAACCTCCTCCAAAGCCCCGGCCGGGAGGCAGGCACACGCTCGCTGTGCTCCTCGGTTGCTCGCACTGCTCGCTCCCTGCGGTGCTTGCGTCGCCTGTGCCCGCCTCCCGGCCGCCCCTTTGAGTCCCGCCCAGCACCGCAGCCTCACACCTCCCCAGCCTCGCGGTTCGCGCTCTGCGAGCGCTCACCGCGTCCCTCGCGCGTGCGACTCACAGCCTGACGGCTGTTCGTCGGCACGCGCCACCGCAACCGCGCTCTGGAATCGACCTCTCCTCCCCGTTTCCCGCGTCCGACCGTCTTTCTTAAGCCTCGCAGGCACCCATCGCCGCGTATGACGACCGTCTGGCTCGTCGATCGGCAGTTCGACTCGAAGGGGCTCGTGCGGCTCACCTACGCCACCGAGGACGGCGAGCGGATGCACACGAAGGAGCTGGCCGAGCAGCGGCTCGTCACCGGCGACGGAATCACCGCCGGCCGCGAGGTCGAGGAGAACGCGCTCGGAGAGAGCCCGGCCGACGAGATCGAGCGGTTCGCGTCCGAGGCGTCGCGGATGGCGGCCGAGCACGATCCGGACGACGTGGTGTGACCCCTCACAACGGTCCGCGTAGTCGGCTCCCACCCGTGTGGCCGTCTCCGTCGGCGCGGTCGACCGCCCGGCTCCTGTTCGGGCTGCTGTCAGGCGACCCCGGCGCGCTCGAACAGCCTCTCGGCGCGGCGTGCGGCCTCTGACTTCGCCCGATCGACGTCGAGCGTGAGCAGTTCTCGGTCGCGCATCAGCACCTCCCCGTCACAGATCGTATGTCGGACGTCGTTCCCGTTGGCGGTGTACACCAGATCGGTGACGGGATCGTGACCGGGACCGAACTTCGGTTCGCTCGTGTCCACGACGATCACGTCTGCGACCCTTCCCGGCTCGATCCGGCCGCCGTCGATCCCGAGCGCCGCCGCTCCGTTCTTCGTCGCCATATCGATGACTACTTCCGCCGGCAGCGCCGCGGCGTTCCCGGTGTCAACCTTGGCGCTCATCGCGGCGTCGCACATCTCGTCGAACAGGTCGAGATCGTTGTTCGACGCCGGGCCGTCCGTGCCCAGTGCGACGCGAACACCCGCTTCGCGCAGCCGGGTGACCGGGGCGATCCCGCTCGCGACCTTCATGTTCGCCGCGGGGTTGTGGACGACGGTTACGTCGCGCTCCGCGAGCAGTTCGACCTCGGTCTCGTCGACGTGGATGCAGTGTGCGAGCAGGTCTCCCGACCGGAGCATGTCGAGGTCGTCGGCGTAGACGATCGGTCGTTTCCCGGTCGACTCGACCAGCTCCTCGACCTCCCGCTTCGACTCGTTCGTGTGGTAGTGTAGCGGATACCCCTCCGACCGCGCCGTCGGCACGTGAGACTCGAGGTACTCGCGACCGACCGTTGACGTGCTGTGCGGTTGGACCGTCGCACCGATTCGCCCGTCCGCACGGCCGTCGACCGCGACGGCGGTCTCGATGCTCCGCTTCACGTCCGAATGAGCCGCCTCGGGATCCTTGCCGACGCTGATGGCCGTATGGCCGAGCGTCGCCCTGACTCCGGCCGCCTCGACGACGTCGGCGGTCTCGGACGCCTCGAAGTACATGTCGGAGAAGGCGGTGATCCCGGACCGAATCATCTCCGCGATTCCGAGCCGCGCTCCGGCCCGTACGTCCGCCGGCTTGAGAGCGGCTTCGACCGGCCACACCACCTCGTTGAGCCAGCTCTCGAGCGGCTCGTCCTCCGCGAACCCGCGGAGCAGCGTCATCGCGATGTGCGTGTGCGCGTTGATTAATCCGGGCATCACGATCCCGTCGGTCGCGTCAACAACGGTCTCGTCGGGATCCGCGTCTCCGTCGGTACCTCCGTCCACTACTTCCGATATCGTCCCGTCTGCCTGGTCGATCAGCAGATCGGCCCGCTCTGTCGTGTGATCCGGACGAAGCACCCGTCCGTTCTGAATACGCAGTGTGCTCACACCTCGCGTGTACATCCGCTGTGTATATTGGTTCTGGGTCGCCGGTCGGGGCGCCCCTCCGAGTTCCCGTCTGTCGGGGTGCCCGTCGGAGTCACTTCCGTCGACGTCTCCGAGCCACCTCCCGTCACCGGTGCCCGCGTCATCGCCGTGTCAACGCGTTCCGCACAATCGAGTCCGTTAAGGGGGAACCGGCGGAAGATGCGGGTGAAATGCCCAGTGGTGAGTACGACCCCGACACCGTCGAGCCGCGGTGGCAGCGGCGATGGGTCGACGAGGAGACGTACGCCTATCCCGACGACGACCCGGTCGACCCGAACACCGTCTTCTCCATCGACACGCCCCCGCCGACGGTATCGGGGAGCCTCCACATGGGCCACCTGTACGGGTTCACCCTCCAGGACTTCGTCGCGCGCTTCGAGCGCATGAACGGCGGCGCGGCGTTCTTCCCGTTCGGCTACGACGACAACGGGATCGCCTCGGAGCGCCTGACGGAGGACGAGCTCGACATCCGCCACCAGGAGTTCGAACGCCGCGAGTTCCAGGCGAAGTGCCGGGAGGTCTGTGCCGACTACGAGGAGCAGTTCACCGAGAACGTCCAGTCGCTCGGCGTCTCCGTCGACTGGGACCACACGTACCAGACGATCGAGCCGCGCGTCCAGCGCGTCTCCCAGCTCTCGTTCGTCGACCTCTACGACCAGGGTCGGGAGTACCGCGAGAAGGCGCCCGCGATCTGGTGTCCCGAGTGCGAGACCGCCATCTCGCAGGTCGAGACCGAGGACGACGAGCAGGGCAGCCACTTCAACGACATCGCCTTCACCGTCGCCGGGAGCGAAGGCGGAGACGACGGGAGTGAGGGCGAGACCTTCACCATCTCGACGACGCGCCCGGAGCTCCTCCCGGCCTGCGTCGCCGTCTTCGTCCACCCCGACGACGACGAGAACCAGGACCTCGTCGGCGAGTCCGCCGAGGTCCCGCTGTTCGGCCACGAGGTGCCGATCATCGCGGACGAGCGCGTCGACAGGGAGACGGGCTCGGGCATCGTGATGTGCTGTACGTTCGGCGACCAGAACGACATCGAGTGGTACCAGGTCCACGACCTGGACCTCCGCGTCGCCATCGACGAGTCCGGCCACATGACCGACGTCGCCGAGGGGTACGAGGGGCTCCACGCCGACGAGGCCGGCGAGGCCATCGTCGAGGACCTCGACGAGGCCGGCGCGCTGCTCGACCGCCGCGACATCACTCACACCGTCAACGTCCACGAGCGCTGCGGGACGAGCGTCGAGTTCCTCGTCACCGAGCAGTGGTACATCGAGATGCTCGACAAGACGGACGAGTACCTCGAAGTCGGCCGGGAGATGGAGTGGTCGCCCGAGAAGATGTTCACCCGGTACGAGCACTGGGTCGAGGGGCTCCAGTGGGACTGGCTCATCTCCCGCCAGCGCTCCTCCGGCATCCCCTTCCCCGTGTGGTACTGCGAGGACTGCGGCGAGGAGATCATCGCCGAGAAGGCCGACCTCCCGGTCGACCCCCTCTCGGACGACCCGCCGGTCGACGCCTGTCCCGCGTGCGGTCACGGCGCATTCGAGCCCGAGGACGACGTGCTCGACACGTGGGCCACCTCCAGTCTCACGCCCCTGATCAACGCCGGCTGGGACTGGGACGAAGAAGCCGGGGAGTTCGCGATGGAGCATCCGGAGCTGTACCGGTTCGACCTCCGGCCCCAGGGCCACGACATCATCAGCTTCTGGCTGTTCCACACCCTGGTGAAGTGCTACGAGCACACGGACGAGGTCCCGTTCGCCGAGACGATGATCAACGGCCACGTCCTCGACGAGAACCGCGAGAAGATGTCGAAGTCGGTCGGCAACGTCGTCGAGCCGGAAGAGGTGCTGGCGGAGTTCCCGGTCGACGCCACGCGCTACTGGGCGGCCGGCACCGCCGTCGGCGACGACTTCCCGTTCAAGGAGAAGGACCTCCGCGCGGGCGAGAAGCTGATCCGCAAGCTCTGGAACGCCTCGAAGCTCGTCGAGTCACTGTCGCCGGAGCCGTACCCGGACGAGCCCGAGGGCGAGCTCCGCGAGCTCGACCGCTGGCTGCTCGCCGAGCTCGACGGGCGGGTCGAGCGCCTCACCGGGCTGTTCGAGGACCGCGCGTTCTCGAAGGCCCGCGACGAGCTCCGGAGCTTCTTCTGGAACACGTTCTGCGACGACTACCTGGAGATCGCCAAGCAACGCGACGACGACGCCGCGGCGTACACGCTCCGGACGGCGCACCGCCGGTTCCTGAAGCTGTTCGCGCCCCTGCTCGCGCACGTGACCGAAGAGCTCTGGAACGACATGTACGCCGACGGCGCGGCCGATCCCGACGCGGTCGACGCCGCGGTCTCCGACGCCGCGCGCGACTCGGTCCACCTCGCCGACTGGCCCGAGCCGCTCGGCCTGGAGGCGGACCGGGAGGCCGGCGCCGCCGCCACCGCGGTCGTCGGCGCCCTCCGGAAGTACAAGAGCGAGAACCAGCTCCCGCTGAACGCCGAGCTCGACGCCGTCGAGGTGTACGCGGACGTCCGCGGCTTCGAAGCGGACATCACCGGCGTGATGCACGTCGCCGACCTCGCCGTCCACCCCGACGAAGACGCCCCGGTGGAGACGGTGGTCACCGGGATCGACCTCGACTACGCGACCATCGGCCCGAAGTACGGGGACCGGGTCGGCGACATCGAGGCCGCGATCGCGCGGGAGGCGTACGAGATCGACGGCGACGAGCTTCACGCGGCCGACGTCACGCTCGTCGGCGACGAGTTCTCGATCGAGGAAGAGCGACGGTATCAGGGCGACGGCGAGCTGATCGAGGCGGACGACGTCGTCGTCATCGTTCGGGACGAGGCATAGGTCGGACCGACCGCCGGTGACTCCTCTACAGGTCGGCTCCGACCGCGTCGGCGACGGAGTCGAACCCGTCCCGGTCGAGCAGTTCGAGGATTCCCTCGTTGATATCGCGCGCGAGGCCCGGCCCCTCGTAGACGAGCGCCGTGTACAGCTGGACGAGCGAGGCGCCGGCGCGTATCTTCTCGTAGGCCCCCGCCGCGTCCGAGACCCCTCCGACGCCGATCACCGGCACGTCCGTGCGCTCCGCGACGAACCGGATCCGGTCGGTGGCGAGGTCCTCGATCGGCTTCCCCGAGAGGCCGCCGCGCTCGGCGCGGTTCGGGCTCTCCAGCGACTCCGGCCGGGAGGTCGTGGTGTTGGTCGCGATGACCCCGTCGAGACCGAGGTCGTCGACGACGCCGAGCGCGTCCTCGACCGCGGGTTCCGGGAGGTCCGGGGAGAGCTTCACGAGGAGCGGACTCGCGCCCGCGTCGTCGAGGCTCCCGAGTATCTCCTCTAACGCCTCGCGGTTCTGTAGCTCGCGGAGGCCCGGGGTGTTGGGGCTGGAGACGTTGACGACGAAGTAGTCGCCCGCGTCCGCGACGCGCTCGTACGTGTAGAGGTAGTCGTTCGGGGCTTCGTCGAGGGGCGTCGACTTCGACTTCCCGACGTTGATCCCGACCGGCACCTCGGGCAGCGGCTCGCGGTCGAGCCGGTCTCCGACGGCGTCCGCGCCCTCGTTGTTGAACCCCATCCGGTTGATCAGCGCCTCGTCCTCGCGGAGCCGGAACAGTCGCGGTCGCGGGTTCCCCGGCTGCCGTTCGGCCGTCACGCCCCCGACCTCGACGTGGCCGAATCCGAGCGACGCGAGCGCGCGCGGCACCTCCGCGTTCTTGTCGAACCCCGCGGCCACGCCGACCGGATTCGGGAACGCGTTTCCGAACGCCTCGACCCGAAGCCGCGGGTCATCGACGAGGTACCGTCCGCGCAGCGCGCTCGTGACCGCCGTCCCCTGTACGGCTCGCAACACCCGATGCGTCATCCCGTGCGCCGTCTCCGGCGGGAGGCCGAACAGCGCCGGCTTCAGCAGATCGTACGCGCCCATCGTTTGGGACTCGTCGCGAGCCGGCATCAATCCGCCGACCGAGGCCGGCATCAACGCCCCCTCGGTCACCCCGCGGCGTCGCCGTCGCTCGCGCCGACGCTCGGCGGTCCGGCAGATGACCGAAAACGAGGTCCGATTCAGAAGTCGTGTTCGAGCTGTTCGGGGTTGGAATCCGCCTTCTGGATGATTATCTTCCCATCTCGGACCCGAACGAACACCTCGTCGCCGATCTCCATGCCGGCGACGGCGAGTTCGTCCTCGTGGAGGTTCACGTGGACGTTGTGGTACTCCCCCTCGTCGTCCTTGGCGCCACTGGGACTGAGCTTCTTTTTACGGACCATCGCGGTTGTACTGGTCGCACTTCGCTATAGCAGACACATAAGTGTTGTTTACCCGTATCCGCGCACTCCTCGGGCCCACCGGGTCGCCCGGACTCCGTGCCGACGCCTTCGGTCTCCGTTCGACCGTTATTCGCCCGCGCGCGAGACGCGCCGGTCGGTCACTCTCCGCCTGTGTCGCCCCGTTGTCCTGAACTCTCGTGTTGACCGGGCAAAACCGCTAGCCGGGACGGAGTCAATATATAAATGTTTTGCCGACCAGCTTTCATTTCCCCGATATATTTATTACACACTGTGTGCTGGGTTCGCATGGAGCATAAACCATGGTACGTGAAGACGGTAAGCGAAACTTCGCCCTTCGAGAAGCGGACGGATCGGAACCGAGCGAGTTCTCCGGCAACATGCCCCGCCAGGCCGCGCTCAAAGCGGCCCGCACGCTCGATCCCGCTCCCTCCGAAGATGAGGCGGACCGAACCACGCTTCGGCTCCGCGAGAAGGGAACGAAGAAGATCCACGAGTACGAGGGCTGGGCTTGGAAGGACAGCGCCCCCGAAGTCGACGAGGCGGACGACGACTTCTGGCTCAACGACCTCGACGACATCACGAAGGCCAACGTGTCGAAGCAGGGAATTGAGTACATCGACGAGGAGTAGCGTCGGGGCCGCTCGGTCCTTTTTTCATTATCCTCGACGGATAGCTGTGGGTTCGTTCACAGTTCCTCGGCATGAAACCGCATGACGTGGCGTCGATGGTTCGACGGGGTTAAATACGACCCGGGCATCGTGACTAATGCGAAGAACGCATCCGCGAACTCGGGCCGTTCAACTCGGCCCGGTTTCGCTGGACTTGGAACGCTTCGATGGGTTTATACCCCGTCGAAGGGTACAACCAAGTCCGCGAAGATGAGGATTCCGCCCCCTGCGCTCCGGCGTAAGCGGGAATCTGATGTGAGCCGTGGTCGTTCGGTGTCATCCAGGTCGCTGGCTGACTCGAACACCACATAGACCATGCAATGGTGTTTTGACTCATCGCGAGTCAAAACCCGCCAACACCCCCTCCGAGCCGGGAACCAGGTTCGGAGGTTATACATTCCGGTTGATCCTGCCGGAGGCCATTGCTATTGGGATTCGATTTAG
>NZ_CVRT01000051.1 GCF_001261915.1 Halorubrum sp. SD626R | reverse complement strand
GCTGGACCGCGGAGATGATGGCGGCCGGCGTCAACTTCTCCGAGGCGACCTGCGGCGCGTGTATCGGTATCGGTCACGTGCCCGCCTCCGACTCCGTCTCGCTGCGCACCTTCAACCGCAACTTCGAGGGCCGCTCCGGCATCGAGGACGACTCCGTCTTCCTCTGCTCGCCGGAGGTCGCCACCGCGGCGGCCATCACCGGCGAGATCGTCGACCCCCGCGACCTCGCGGACGACCTCGGCGACCTCGAAGCGCCCGGCCTGGAGATGGGGACGAAGTACGGGCCCGGCATGGGCGAGTCCGACTCCGACATCATCTCGCCCGACGAGGCGATCGACGACGGCCTCGTCAAGGGCCCGAACATCGGTGACGTCCCGCTGAAAGACGACATCGACGTGGACGGCGGTGAAGCCCTCCTCAAGATGGAGGACAACATCACCACCGACCACATCATCCCGGCGACGGCGGACATCCTCAAGTTCCGCTCGAACATCGAGAAGCTCTCCGAGTTCACACTCTCGCGCGTCGACGACACCTTCGCGCAGCGCGCCCTCGACGCCGACGGCGGCGTCCTCGTGGCCGGCGAGAACTACGGGCAGGGCTCCTCGCGCGAGCACGCCGCCCTCTGTCCGATGTACCTCGGTATCGAGGCGGTCTTCGCGCAGAGCTTCGCCCGCATCCACAAGGCGAACCTGTTCAACTTCGGTATCGTCCCGCTCGCGATCGACGCGGAGACGTACGAGAAGATCGAGCAGGGTGACGACCTTGCGATCGTCGACGACGTGCCCGCGGGCGTCGCCTCCGGCCAGGAGGAGTTCACCGTGAGCGTCAACGGCGAGTGGGAGTTCACCGCCGACCTCGACGCCTCCGAGCGCGAGCGCGACATCCTCGCGGCCGGCGGCAAGCTCTCGTGGGTCAAACAGCAGCACGCCGACGGCGGCTCCGGCGCGGCGCCGGCCGACGACTGAGCGCGCTGTTCCGCGACCGACGAGCGGTTCGATTTCTCGCATTTTTCGACGCATCCTTCTCGTAGCTGTGGTTGTGCGGATCGCCGGAGTGCCGCCGATATCGATGTGAGCGAGAGCCGGAGTGGGTATCGTACGGTGGCTGAGGAGTCATTTATATGCGATCGAGTGGTGTTGCCGTCAGCTGGTTATACGTGATCGACACTCTCGCGGTAAACACCTCCAAAGCCCCAGCCGCTTGGCGATACGTTGTTGATATCGGCTCTGCGACGAACATTTCCAAAGCCCCAGCCGCGAGGACGAGTTACGCTCGCTGCGCTCCTCGGTCGGTCGCTTTCGCTCCCTCCCTGTGGTGCTTTCGTCGCCTAACTCGTCCTCGCGGCTGCCCCTTTGAGTCCCGCCCGACCGCACCGCACACGCACCTCACACCTCCCCAGCCTCGCGGCTCCCTACGGTCGCCGCGTCCCTCGCGCGTGCGACTCGCAGCCTGACGGCTGCTCGTCGGCACGCGCCACCGCACCTGCCTCGATCAGTAATAAATGCGGTCGTCGCTCCGCTTTCGGTTCACATCGTCGCATCGCTGCAACCGACCGCCTGTTTTTAACTATCGCCTCGGCGAACGGAGGAGTATGTTCGATACGATCGTGGTCGCGACCGACGGCTCGGAGAGCGTGCGCCGAGCGGTCGATGTCGCGGTCGACGTCGCCGCGCGCTTCGACGCCGAGGTCCACGCCGTCTACGTCGTCGACAGCGGCGAGGTCGAGTCCACGCCCGACGAGGTCCGCGACGACCTCCGCGACGCCCTCGACGACCACGGCGAGTCGGCGCTCGAACAGGTCTCCGACGCCGCGGCGACGCGCGACCCGAGGCTGAACGTGACGGCCGAGGTGCGCGAGGGTCGGCCGGCCGCCGAGATTTCCGACTACGCCCAGGACATCGGCGCCGGCATCGTGGCGATGGGGACGCGCGGGCGACACGGAGAAAATCGGTTCCTCATCGGCTCCGTCGCGGAGCGCGTCGTGCGCACCTGTCCCGTCCCCGTACTCACCGTCCGCCAGCTCACCGACGAGGACCCGCGACGGACGACGGTCTGAGGGCTCGCGACGCGGGGTCGCGCCGTTCGACCGCCCGAGAACGGCGGAGTTTTCCCGCTCCCGCTCGGCCCGACGGTATGGACGACGACCTCATCGACGAGGCGGGGATCCCCCGCTCGCGGTACACGCGGCTGCCCGGCAAGGGCTTCTTCTACCCGGACTCGCTGGACGAGGAGCGCGCCGAACGGCGGGCGAAGGAGGCGATCGAGGGGAGCGAGGCGGTCGTGATCGCCGACGGCGACGCCGACGGCCTCGCCTGCGCGGCGATGGTCCGCGAGGCGTACGACGCCGCCCTCGACGTCGCCGACTTCGAGGCGGCCATCGCGGCGCGGCTCGCGGAGGGCGATGCCGAGAGCGACACGGAAGACGGGGGGGACGACGCGAAGGAGTTCGAAGACACTGACGCGGACGACCCCACCGCCGACGCCCACGCGCGCTCGCCGGTCGGACTGGTCTCGGCGGGCCCGTACTCGCTCGACACCTCGCTCGAACGCGTGCTCGCGTACGCCGACGACGACGTCGACCTGTTCGTCTGTGACCTCTGTCCCGACGACTACGAGTGGATCGCGGAGCCGTTAGAGGCGCTCGCGGAGGAAGCCGGCTCGATCCGCTGGTTCGACCACCACCAGTGGGACGAGGAGACGGCGGCGGCGGTCCGGGAGCTCGGCGTCGACCTCGTGGTCGGCGAGTCCGACGGGGAGTGCACCGCCGACGTGACGCTGCGCTCGCTCGACCACGCGTTCGACGACCGGTGGGCCGAGCTGGCGGCCGTGACGCGCGACCACGACCTCTGGATCAAGGAGGACCCGCGCTCGGACGACCTCGCCGACTACTCCTACTGGGCCGGCGGCGAGGAGTACGCGACGGTCGTTGGCGCGCACGGCGCCGACCTCCCGGAAACCGTCGAGGCGTTCGTCGCCGACCGCCGCGTCGAGAAGGAGGCACGGGTCGACGCCGCCGTCGACCGCGCGGTGACCCACGAGGTCGGCGCGTGGACCGTCGCGGTGACGTACGGCCGGTGCTCGCAGAACGAGGTCGCGGAGGCGCTCCGCGAGGCCGGCGCCGACGCCGCGGTGATCGTCAAGCCCGCCGGTTCGGCGTCGATCCGCGGCTCGGAGGAGTTCCAGTACGCCCACGAGGTCGCCGGACGGGTCAACGGCGGCGGTCACCCGCAGGCCGCCGGTTGCAAGCCGGAGATCTACGACGACATGCTCGACTACGCGCAGCACTGGACGACCGAGGGGCAGGCCTGCAAGCGGGTCATCCTCGCCGCCTTCGAGGCGGTCGCCGAGGAGGTCGCGGCCGCGGACGACGGCGACGAGGAGACGGACGGGAGCGACGAAAAGACGGACGACTGAGCGTCGGCGGGCGAGGCGGAGCGGGCGCCCGCCTAATCGTTCCGGCCGTGGACGTACGTCTGGTCGTGGGCCGGGAACACGTCGTCGACGGTCGCCGCGCCGTGCTCCTCGGCGATGAGCGTCCGGAGCTCGTCCTCGTAGTCGGCCTTCGGCACCTCCTCGCTCGGACCCTGCTGGACGTCGAACGTCTCCTCGACGAGGCGGTCGACGGCGTGGCGCCCGAACCCCGACAGCGGGGAGATGTAGTCGACGCCGTGGCGGTCCTCCAGGCTCTGCGCCTGCGCCCGCGAGACCGTCGGCACCCGGTCGTCCCGGCGGGTGCCGTCGGCGACCGCGTCGACCTCCCGCTCCGCGATCGCCTCTAACGCGTGCTCGTGGACGCGCTGGATCCCGTTTCGGGGGTAGCCGTCGGCGAGCATCGTCTCCGCCGCCTCCTCGGCGACCTCGGGGTCGAGCTCGACGCGCTCGAAGGGGAATCCGAGCTCCGCGGCCGCCCGCTCGGCGTGTTCCCAGTCGTCGGTGAGCCCGAAGCTCCCGGTGACGCAGCGCACGTCGTAGAACCGGTCGAGCAGGTGGGCGGCGAGCGAGGAGTCTTTCCCCCCGCTGTACAGCAGCGCGAGCTCCATCTATCGCCGCTGGATGTCGAAGCTCTGCTGGTCGGGCTGGAGTTCCTTCAGGAGGTCGCGCATCTGGTCCTCGTCGATCTGTCCCTGGATCCGACCGCTCTGCGCGAGCGCCGCGACCTGCTGTTTCACCTTCTCGCCGAACTCCGGCTTCGACATCGCGACCGCGTTGAGCCGCTGGCGCGCGCCGTCCGTGAGGTACTGTTTGAGCACGGCCTCCTGCTGGGCGTCGGCGCGCTCCTGCGCCTCGCGCTGGGCCTCCGCGTCGCCGCCGCCGCCCTGCTGGCGCTCGCGGAGCTCCTCCATCTTCTTCTCTCGCAGTTCCTCCAGCCGTTCGTCGTCGGGGTTCTCGCTCATACGAGGTCCTTCACGGTCCGCGCGAAAAACGATTTCGGAGGGATCGGGCCGGAAGCGCCCCCGGCGGGGTGCGATCGAGGCCGGTCCGCGCCGCTTAAACGGCTCCTAGGCGTAGCGGCCTGCAATGAGCGAGTCGCGGGAGTTCTGTCCGCGGTGCGGCGGTTCGGTTCCGGAGCGGCGCGAGCCGCTCCCCGGCGAGCCGCGCGGACGGGACGCGCTGCTTTGCGACGACTGCTACTTCGAGGACTTCGATCTCGTCGACGCGCCCGACCGGATCGAGGTGCTGGTCTGTTCCGGCTGCGGCGCGGTCCGGCGCGGCGAGTCGTGGCGCGACGTCGGCGCGCGCGACTACACCGACGTCGCCGTCGACGAGGTGGCCGAGGCGCTCGGCGTCCACGTCGACGCCGAGGAGGTCGAGTGGGGCGTCAAGCCCGAGCAGGTCGACGAGAACAACGTCCGGATGCACTGCCGGTTCTCCGGCGTCGTCCGCGGGACGCTCCGCTCCGCCGAGGTCACCGTCCCGGTCAAAATCTCGCGGGGGACCTGCGACCGCTGCGGGCGGATCGCCGGCGGCTACTACGCCGGGACGGTCCAAGTGCGCGCCGACGAGCGCGATCTGACGGCCGCGGAGCGCGCCGAGGCGCTCGACATCGCCGAGTCGTACGTCGCGGCCCAGGAGGCCGACGGCGACCGCGAGGCGTTCGTCACGGAGGTGAAAGAGACCGACGACGGCCCCGACATCAAGCTCTCCTCGAACCGGCTCGCGCAGAACGTCGCGACGCGGATCACCGACGCGCTCGGCGGGAGCTTCGAGTCGTACCCGACGCTCGTCACCGAGGACGGCGACGGCAACGAGGTGTACCGGGTGACGTTCGCGGTCCGGCTCCCCCGGTACGCCGAGGGCGAGATCATCGACCCCGAGGACGGCGACGGCCCCGTCTTGGTCACGGGCGTTTCCGGACGCCTGCGGGGCGTCCGGCTCGCGACGGGCGAGGCGTACGTCTCCGAGTTCTCGGAGGCGGAGGCGCCCGACGCGACCCGGCTCGGCACCCGGGACGACGCCGCGGAGACGACGGTCGTGACGGTGGAGGACGAGAACGCAATCCAGGTGCTCGACCCGGTCACATACGAGGCGAAGACGGTGCCGAACCCCGACTTCGTCGACGGCGACGCCGACAGCGTCCTCGCGTTCGAGCACGGCGGCGAGGTCCACCTCGTCCCCGAGAAGTAGTCCGGCGGCGTCGCTCACTCACTGACGCAACCGTGGGAGGCGATAGCCAGTGAAAAAGCCGCGCGGTGGCGCGTGCCGACGAGCGGCCATCGGCCGCGAAGTCGCACGCGCGAGGGAGCCCGCGGTCGCCCCCGGCGACCGCGGCGAGGTTGGGGAGGTGAGAGGTGCCGCGCGGAGCGGTGCGGGGTGGGACTCAAACGGGCAGTCGCGATTCCCGGGAGCGGAGCAAGCGGGAAGACGAGAGACGAGGTCTCTCGGAAGGACGACGCTTGGCGACGCAAGCAGCGTGGCGCTACGCGCCACGAGCAGCCGGCGGCGAAGTCGCCGGCGACACTGGAAGGAACGGGCGTCGCGAGCGACTGAAGCGCGCAGCGAGCCACGCGAGTCATCGCGACTGGGGCTTTGGCGGTGTTCACCGCAGAGCCGCCGATCGCTTGTAAATTACAGACCGCGACACTTCGATCCGGCGTCTAAACGACCAAGCAACCGTGCTGACACGCGTACCGCGCTCTCGATCGAGGCGCATCGTTCTGTGGCCGACGTCTCAGCGAGGATAGTTCTATGGAACGGCAGAAAATCAGATTCGAAAAATCAAGCTCCGCGATTCCGTGCGTCGCCGTCGATCAGTCGGCGCGAGCGGTCGACTCGTTCCCGAGCGCGGCGGCGCGCTCCGACTCGGTCACTTCGATGCCGCGGCGCTCCAACTGGTCGATGAACTCGGCTTCGCTAAGCCCCGCCTGTGCGGCCGCCTGAGAGAGTGTCAGCGTTCGCGCACCGTACAGCGTCAGCGCACTCGAGAGGCCCTTCGTTGCCATACATCCAGTAGACGCGTGAAGGTTTATGAAGGTTACTAATTGATCGAGGTTCCTGATACACCTTATACGATATATATTGACGATCGATCAGTCGAGCGGTGTATAACCACTACCGGCGACGGCCCGCAGGAATTATGCTGCTCTGTGGCGCACGGGAGGTATGAACAGACAACAGATCTTCGCGCTGTTCTTCGCGTTCCTCATGGTGAGCTCCATGGCCGCCTGGGGAATCACGCTGCTGTAGGCGCCGATAGCACGATCCGGCGCCCCGTGTGGCGCGCCGTCTCAGCCGTCGCCCCAGACGTCGGAGAGCGGGTGGTCCTCCCGCTTCTCGGCGTCGGCCTCCGAGCGCGTCCGCGTCTCTCCGGTGCCGCCGCCGGACTCGGTGCCGCCGCCGGACTCGGTGCCGCCGCCGGACTCGGTCCCGCCGCTCGATCCCGTCGCGTCGGTCCGACCGCTCGCGGAGCCCGCGGATTTCGACGAGGCGGAGCCGCCGCGCTCGCCGCGCCCGGATCCGCCCGCGCGCCCCCGTCCCGCTCGTGAGGGACCGGACGGGTCGGCGTCGATCCCGGCGAGCGCGGCAGCGGGGTCGAAGTCGGGGAGGTCGGGCGTCGTCATCGCGTCGATCTGATCCCGGAACCACGGCGGCGTATCGGCCTGCGCCCTGTCGAAGAGGTCCAGCAGGGAGTCGTCCGCGAGGTACGTCGCCCCGTAGTCGTCGGGCGACCGGACGACGCGGCCGCACGCCTGGATCACGGTTCGCAGCGCGGTCCGGTGGTACCAGGCCCACTGGTCGTCGGCGAGGCGCCGGGCGACGCGGGAGTCGTTGGTGTTACGATACGGCGCCTTACACACGACCTGCCAGCGGCAGAGGCCGCCCTTCAGGTCCAGCGCCTCCTCCATCTTCACGGAGACGAACACCTCCGGGTCGTCGCTCGCCTTCCACGCCGAGAGCTCCGCGTCGCGGTTCTCCCGGTCGTGACGCCGGACGCGCGCGGCGACGCCGAACTCGCCCAGCAGCTCCGTGAGCCGCCCGGCGATGTCGTACGAGTGCGCGTGAATCAATCCCTTCTCGTCCGGGTGTTCGGCCATCAGCCGGACGATCAGGCGGGCGATCTCCGGCACCGTCTCGTCGCGGTCCTCGTACGTCATCGATCCGCGCGTCACGTCGTACAGCGGGCGGTGCTCCAGCGGGAACGTGTGCTCGACGTCGACGAGCGCGACGGTCGACGGGTCGAGGCCGATCCCGCGGCAGAACGCCTCCTTCGAGAGGATGGTGGCCGACAGCAGCGCGAACCGGTTCCCGCGGTCCCACACCGTGTGCCGGAGGTAGCGGGCCGGGTCCAGCGGCTTGATCGCGATCGGTGACCCCTCTCCGCCGGACTGGTCGACGACCCACGTCGTGGGCGAGTCGAGGTCGCGGTAGTCCTCTAGGAACCACCCGAGCTCGCTGGTCAGCTCTTGGAGGCGGTCGCGGCGCGCCACCTCTTCGCGGTCGAGTTCGGGGCGACCCGTCAGCTCGTCTTTCGCCCGCTTCGCGACGTCGCGGAGGGAGGCGACGAAGCGGGCGGTGCGGTCGAGCGCGTCCTCCTCCGGGCCGGCGTCGGCCTCGACATCGGGGACGCTCACGTCCTCCCAGACGGGGACGCGCTCGGGCGAGAGCTCGATCGTCGCGTACATCTCCGCCCACTCGGCGAGCCCGTGCGCCTCGTCGATCACGACGACGTCGCGCTTGCGGAACACCTCCGACCCGGCGGTGCGCATGAAGTACGCCAGGGTCATCGCGGCGTAGCGGTTCCCGGAGGCGATGGCGCGATCGGAGAAGTACGGACACCGGTGTTTCACCGAGCAGTCGAACCCCTGCTGGCGGACGCAGGGCGCGCGGTTGACCGGCGTGTCGTGCTCGCCCGGGAGGATGCAGTCGTAGTTCGACTTCCCCCGAATGACCGCCAGGTCGTCGAGGAGGTCGTCGGCCTCGACATCGTCGATCTGCGACACCTGCGGGGTCGTGTAGTAGGCGCCCGTCGCCTCGCTCGGCGCCGTCTCGTCGACCGTCGCGGCCGCGCCCATCACCGCCCGCGCGAGCAGCGACTTCCCGCTCCCGGTCGGCGCGCGCACCAGCACCACGTCGTTGCCGGTGGCGAACGCATCGCGGACGTCCGCGAGCGCGCGCTCCTGCGCGCCGCGGAAGCTCGGGGCGGGGAACTCGCCGGGGATCCGGTCGGGGTCCACAGGGGTCCCTCGCCCCCTCCCGGGATTAAACCCTCGCGTTCCGGCACCCCCGAGTGAACTCGAAACTACCCGGCCGTTTATTACGTTCCGGCGGGTCGGAGAGGTATGCACTGGCGGGAGGCGGAGCGGGCGTTCGCGGACGAAGTCGTCGCCCGGGAGACGCTCCCGCGCACCTTCGAGCGGTCCGCCGAGCGCAACGCCGACCGGCTCGCACAGCGGTATAAGGGCGGGATCCGCGACCGGTCGCTGGTCGCCGAGGGCGTCCTCCCGGCCGCGCCCGACGGCGAGTACGCCGGGCTCACCTACGACGAGATGCGCGGTGTCGTCCGCCGGCTCGCCGCGGGGTTCCGCGAGCTCGGCGTCGACGGCGACACCCGCGTGGCGCTCTACGCGCAGACCCGGATGGAGTGGGCTCAGACCGACTTCGCGGCGCTGGCCGCGGGCGCGGTCGTGACGACAGTCTACGCCTCCTCGTCGCCGAGCCAGGTGCGGTATCTGCTGGAGGACCCCGGCGCGACGGTCGTCGTCGTCGGGGACCGCGACCGCTTGGACGAGGTGCTCGCCGTCGCCGGCGACCTCTCGCGCGACCTCGACGCGGTCGTCTCGTTCGACGACGTGGACGCGGGCGAACTCGACTTCGGCGGTGACGGCGACGCCGCCCTCGGCGTCGACGACGTGTACACTCTCGGCGAAGTCCACGAGCTTGGCGCCGACGCCTTCGCCGAGGAGGAGTACGAGGGATGGCTCGACGCGAGCGATACCGACGACCTCGCGAGCCTCATCTACACCTCCGGGACGACCGGGAAGCCGAAGGGCGTCCGGCTGACCCACGCGAACTTCCGGGAGAACGTCACGCAGTGTTACCGACGGTTCGCCGACCGCCCGGACCGCGACCCCGACGTGCCGGGGATCTCCGCCGAGTCGACCACGCTCTCGTTCCTCCCGCTCGCGCACGTCTTCGAGCGCATGGCGGGCCACTACATGATGTTCGCCGCGGGCGCGACGGTGGGGTACGCCGAGAGCCCGGACACGCTCCGCGAGGACTTCGGGCTGGTGCGGCCGACGACGACGACCAGCGTCCCGCGCGTCTACGAGAAGCTGTACGACGCGATCCGCGAGCAGGCGGGCGAGTCGCCGGTGAAAGCGCGGATCTTCGAGTGGGCGGTCGACGTCGGGCGGGCCCACCACGAGACGGACGACCCCGGCGCGCTGCTCGACGCGAAGCGCGCGGTCGCCGACCGGCTCGTGTTCTCGTCGGTCCGGGAGGCGCTCGGCGGCGAGGTCGACTTCTTCATCTCGGGCGGCGGGTCGCTGTCGGCCGAGCTGTGCGCGCTGTACCATGCGATGGACCTGCCGATCTTAGAGGGCTACGGACTCACGGAGACCTCGCCGGTGATCAGCGTCAACCCGCCCGAGGAGCCGAGGGTCGGAACCATCGGGCCGCCCGTCGCCGATACCGAGGTCGCGGTCGACGGCACGGTCGTCGGCGAGGGGGCCCCCGACCTCGCGGGCGACGCCGGCGAGCTGCTCGTCCGCGGCCCGCAGGTGACCGACGGCTACTGGAACCGGCCGGAGGCGACCGCCGAGGCGTTCGCGGCGCCCGACCGGCTTCCCGAGGGCGTCGTCTTCGCGGGCGCGCCGCCGGCGGAGCGCGGCGGCGACCCCGACGCGCCGTGGTTCCGCACGGGCGACATCGTCCGACTCCGGCCGGACGGGTACGTCGCCTTCCGCGAGCGCGCCAAGCAGCTACTTGTGCTCTCGACCGGGAAGAACGTCGCGCCGGGACCGATCGAGGACCGGTTCGCCGCCAACGAGTTCGTCGAGGGGTGCGTCGTGCTCGGCGACGGCCGGAAGTTCGTCTCCGCGCTGATCGTCCCGAACTTCGAGCGGGTGGCGGCGTGGGCGGACGACAACGGGATCGGCCTCCCCGACGACCGGAAGGCGGTCTGCCGCGACGACCGGGTCCGCAAGCGAATCGGGGAGGAGGTCGACCGCGTCAACGAGGCGTTCGAGCCGTACGAGCGCATCAAGCGGTTCCGGCTCGTCGAGGAGGAGTTCACCGAGGCGAACGACCTACTCACGCCGACGATGAAAAAGAAGCGGCGGAACATCCTCGACCGGTTCGCCGAGGAGGTCGAGATGATCTACGCGGAGTCCTGATCGGCGCGGTCGGCGGGTCGCCGTTCGCTCGTCGCCCGGTCAGTCGTCGCTCGGGACCGCTCCCGCCTCGTCGACGCCGGCGGGACTGGACCGCGTCTCGCCGACCGGATCGCCGAAGGCGTAGACGGTGTTGTGGCCGGTCACCTCGACGGTGAGGAAGTCACCCACCTCGACCCCGCGTTCGGTCGCGTTCTGGACGATGATCTGCCGGTAGGCGGAGTCCCGGCACTTCACCGAGTCGCCGGTCCCCTCCTCGACGACGAGGACCTCGAACGTCTCGCCGACCATCGACTCGTACGCCTCGGCGACGACCTCCATCTTCAGCTCCGACATCGCCTTCGAGCGCTCCTTCTTGACCGTCCCGCCGAGCCCCTTCATGTCGGCGGCGTCGGTGCCGGGGCGCTTCGAGAAGCGGGTGACGTTGATCTTCTCTGGGCGGACCTCGGCGAGGAGCTCCATCGACCGCTCGTGGTCGGCCTCGTCCTCGGTGGGGAAGCCGACGATGAAGTCGGTCGAGAGCGTCCAGTGGTCGAGCCGGTCGTCGAACGTCGCGACGACTTCACGGAACTTGTCGACGCGGTGCTGCCGGCGCATGTCGTCGAGCACGTCGTCGGAGCCGGACTGGACCGGCGCGTGGATGAAGTCGTACAGCTCCTCGTTCCCGGCGAACACCTCGGCCAGCTCCTCGTGGATGCCGTGGATGCCGCCGGGGTTCGCCATGCCGAGGCGAACCCGGAACTCGCCGTCGATGTCGCAGATGCGGTCGAGGAGCTCCGGGAGCTTGCGCTTGCCGTCGTCCCAGCCGTAGACGCCGGTGTCCTGCCCGGTGACGCGGATCTCCTTCGCGCCGGCGTGGACCAAGGCCCGCGCCTTCTCGACGTTCTCCTCGACCGGAGGAGAGTCGACCCGCCCTGTCGCGAACTTCGTGATGCAGTACGAGCAGTTGCTCATGCAGCCGCGCGCGATGGGGAGGAGGCCGACCACGCCGTCGAGGACCGGCTCGGCGTCGGGCGTGGTCGTCGGGCACTCGCCGTTGAGCGCGTACGAGGGCACCTCGTCCCAGTGGAGGATCTCGGCGTCGACGCCGGCCTCCTCGAACGTCTCGCCCTGAGCGAGCGCCATACAGCCGGTGACGACGAGGTCGGCCGCCGTCTCTTCGAGTTCCTCGGCGCGGCGGAGCATGTTCCGCTCCGTCTTCTCGACGACCGTGCAGGTGTTGAGGATGGCGACGTCGGCGTCCTCGGGGCCGTCGGCCGGGCGGTGGCCGCCGTCGCGGAGCGCGCGCTCTATCTCCCGGCTCTCACCCCGGTTCGAACTGCAGCCGTAAGTTTCGATGTGATACGTCGCCATCGGGTGGGCTCACTACCGGTCCCGCGGGCAAAAGCGCGACGGATCGGGGGCGGTGTGAGGATTCGGTGACGGCGTCCTCAGTCCTCGGCGACCGCGGCCGCCGTGGGGGCCTCGGCGTCGGGCTCCGAGGCGGCCTCCGGCTCTGCGTCACCGGAGCGCTCCGACTCGGGAACCGCCGCGTACACCGATCGCCGGGCGTCGCGGGGGCAGAGCCCCTCCTCGACGAGTCCGACCTCGGTGAGCTTCTCGACAGCGAACCGGACGGTTCGGGTGGAGAGACGCGTCTCCTCGGCGAGCCCGGTCTGGTCGAACCGGCCCTCCTCGTCGAGAACGTAGTAGACCAGTTTGGCGCTCGGCGGGAGCGGCGCGAGCAGCTCGCGGGCACTGTCGTCCATACCTTGTTTACACGGGCGAGTCGGGTATAACCGTGGCCCGGGTGTGTACTCTCCCCGCACAGCTCCCCGTTGTTTTATATATGAAGTTGAGCGCGTCGCCGCGGTGCGCCGTTACCCGTCGGTGCGGAACTCGAACCGCGCTCCGTCCGCGTCGTCGACCGAGAGCGTCCACCCGTGGGCGGCCGCGATCTCGCGGACGATCGCGAGTCCGAACCCGGTGCCGCGCGGGTCGTTCGAGGTCCCGTATTCGAGCGCCTCCTCGGGGTCGATATCGAACCCGTCGCCGTCGTCCGCGACGGCGAACCCGTCCGGGAGCGCGGCGACCGTGACGGTGACGCCGGGACCGGCGTCGGCCGGATCGTCGTCGGGTTGCGCCCGGCCGCTGGTCGAGCCGTGCTCCATGCTATCGCCGGACTTCGTCCGGCTGTCAGTGGAGCCGTGCTCCACGCTGTCGTCGGGCTCCGCCCGACTGTTCGTGGAACCGTGTTCCACGCTGTTCGCGAACAGATTCTCCAAGAGCGTCCGGAGCCGCTCCGGGTCGGCGTCGACCGTGACCGACCCGTCGGGCGCGTCGAGCGTCGCGCCGGCGGTGTCGACGGTGCGCCACGCGGTCGCCGCCGCCTCGGCGAGGTCGACCGATTCGAGGTCGTCGACGGTCCGGCCCTGTCGCGCCAGCGCCAGGAGGTCGTCGATGAGCTGGCTCATTCGGTCGTGGGCGTCGCCGACCCGATCGATCTCGTCGAGCGCGTCCGGGTCGTCGACGAACTCCCGCGCGAGTTCGAGCCGGCCGTCGGCGACGTTGAGCGGGCTCCGGAGGTCGTGAGAGACGAGCCCGGCGAACTTCTCCAGTCGGTCGATCTCGCGCTGGAGCGCGTCGTCGCGGTCCCGGAGCTGCGCCGTGCGCTCGGCGCCGTCGAGCGCCACGGTGACGTTGGCCGCCAGCACCCGCGCCAGCTGCGTCGCCGTGTCGTCGAAGAACCCCGGTTCGACGGAGCCGAGCGGCATGACGCCGTGGTCGCCCAGCGGGACGACGAGCAGGCTCCGGTGGTCGCCGTAGCCGACCGAGGTGTCGACGTCGTCGAGGTCGTCGACGCGGATCAGCTCGCCGGTCTCGAACGCCTCCCAGACCCGACCGTCTCCGGGACCGAACGCGGGGCGTTCGCCCAGCGCGGCGGTCGCCTCCTCGCTGATGGCGGTCGGCAGCAGCTTCCCCGCGTCGGGGTCGTACAGCCGGACGCCGCTGCTCGGGAACTCGAGGATGTCGATCGCGGCCCGCGTCGCGAGCTCGGCGAGCTCGTCGCGGTCCTCGCCGCGGAACATCTCGCGTGTCGTCTCGTGGAGGCGACGGAGGGTTCGCTCGACCCGCTTCTGCTCGCCGATGTCGGCGTAGACGCTGTAGACGACCGTCTCCACCGGGCGTCGCACGGGGATCACGTGTAGGATGAAGTCCCTGAGCCCGTCGGTCGTGCGGCGGCGCACCTCGAGGCGGGGCGTCTCCTCCGCGTCGAGGATCGTCTCGGGATCGGGGGGGTCGGCGTCCTCCGGAATGATCCCCTCGCGGATCTCGCGGTAGCCGTGGTCGGCCGTCGAGTAGCCGAACGTCCGCTCGAACGCCTCGTTCGTGGCGTCGAGGCGACGCTCGCCGTCGCCGAGCGCGACCGTCCTCGCGGCCGGCAGCGGGAGGTCGTCGAACAAGGCCGTCAGTCGGTCGCGCTCGGCCCGCAGCGCGTTCTCCGTCTCGATCTGTTCGATCGCGTCGGCCGCGTGGGCGGCCAGCAGCTCCGCGAACTCGACGTCGCCGTCGTCGAACGCGGCGTATCCGTCGGAGAGGGCCTGTAACACGCCGTACGATCCGATCGGAACGCTGATCGCCGAGCGGACGTCGTCGACGACCGGTTCGGCGACCGCGCTCCCGTCGGCTCGGTCGGGGTCGTCGAGGGGGTCAGAACCGTCGAGTCGGTCGGGGTCGCCGGAGGGATCCGCGCCCGGGCGGTCGCAGTTCTCCGGGTCCTCCAACTGGTCCGGATCGGCGGGGTCGACGCTGACGTTGTCGACGACCATCGTCCGCCCCTCAGCGGCCGTGGTGCCGGCGACCCCCTGGCCGACCTCGAACGCGCGGACCTCGTCGTCGGTGACGCTCTCGGAGAGCGCCGCGGGGACGAGCAGGTCCCCCTCGCGGCGGGCCGTGACGCACCGGTCGAACTCCAAGACGCTCTCGGCCGCGGCGACGGTCCGCTCGAACACGTCGTCGACGCGCTCGCAGGCGGCGACGTCCGTCGCGAACTCGTGGAGCGCGGTCACCTTCGCGTTCACCTCGCGGAGGTCCCGCTCGGCCCGGCGCCGCTCCAGCGCGTTCACGACGCTGTTCGCGAGCATCTCGTACCGGTCCCGGCCGGCGCCCTTCTGGAGGTAGTCCGTCACGCCGGCGGAGATAGCCTCGCTGGCGATCTCCTCGGAGCCCTTCCCGGTGAACAGCACGAACGGGATCCCGGGGTCGACATCGCGGATGTCGGTGAGCAGTTCGAGCCCGTCGCTGCCCGGCATGTCGAAGTCGCTGACGACGCAGTCGACGCGCTCCGTCTCGACCGCCGCGAGCGCGTCGTCGGGGGCGGTGAACGTGACCGTCTCGATGCCCTCGACCAGCCGCTCGACGTGGGTCGCCGCGAGGTCGGCGGCGCCGGGCTCGTCGTCGACGAAGAGCACCCGTCGGGGACCGCCGCCGGCCGGATCGGATCCGCGGAATGCGTCGGCATCGGGGCAGTCGCCGCCGGTCCCCGAAGCGGCGTCCCCCGAAGCGGTGTCCATGCGTGCCCGTCACGCTACCGGTAATTTTAGCTTACGCTCCGATGACCAGGACTGAGAACCGGAGCGGCGGCGGTCGGGGTGGCCCCGCCCGTCGACGACTACAGGAAGTCCTCGACGTGGTCGGCGACCTCCTCGGGGGTGTCGCCGACGGGGACGCCCGCGTGGTTGAGCGCGTCGATCTTCGACTGCGCGGTGCCCGTGCCGGAGCCGGAGACGATGGCGCCCGCGTGGCCCATGCGCTTGCCCGGCGGCGCCGTGCGCCCGGCGATGAAGCCCGTGACCGGCGTATCCATGTACTCGCCGATGAACTTCGCGGCCTGCTCCTCGTCCTCGCCGCCGATCTCGCCGCACATCACGACCGCGTCGGTCTCGTCGTCGGCCTCGAACGCCTCCAGCGCGTCGACGAACGAGGTCCCGATGATCGGATCGCCGCCGATGCCGATGGCGGTCGTCTGCCCGATGCCGCGCTCGGTGAGGTTGTCGACGACCTGGTACGTGAGCGTGCCGGAGCGGGAGACGAGCCCGACGTTCCCGTCCGAGAAGATGTTACCCGGCAGGATGCCGAGCTTCGCCTCGCCGGGGGTGATGATCCCCGGGCAGTTCGGGCCGAGCAGGCGCGTGTCGGTCTCGCCCAGGCGCTTGTTCACCTTCGCCATGTCCTGGGTCGGGATCCCCTCGGTGATCGCGACGGCCAGGTCGAGGTCGGTGTCGAGCGCCTCGAAGATCGCGTCGCCCGCGAACGCCGGCGGGACGAAGATCACCGAAGCGTCGGCGTTCTCCGCCTCGACCGCCTCGTCGACCGTGTCGTAGACGGGGACGCCGGCGACCTCCTGGCCGCCCTTGCCCGGCACCGCGCCCGCGACGACGTTCGTGCCGTACTCGATCATCTGGCCGGCGTGGAACTTCCCTTCCCCGCCGGTGATCCCCTGCACAACCACCCTGGTGTCGTCGTCGACGAAAATGCTCATTGGGTCACCTCCTCCGCGTTCTTCACCGCGCGCTGGACCGCCGCCTCCAGCGTCTCCTCGACCTCGATCAGGTCGGTGTTCAGGATCTCCATCCCCTCCTCGGCGTTGGTCCCGGCGAGCCGGACGACGACCGGCTTCGGGATCTCGTCGAACTCCGCGAGCGCCTCGTTGATCCCCTTGGCGACCTCGTCGCCGCGGGTAATCCCGCCGAAGATGTTGAAGACGACGCTGTCGACGTTGGGGTCGGAGAAGACCATGTCGAGCGCCTGCGTGACGCGCTCGGCCTTCGCGCCGCCGCCGATGTCGAGGAAGTTGGCGGGCTTGCCGCCGTAGTAGTCGACCAGGTCGAGCGTCGTCATCACGAGCCCGGCGCCGTTGCCGATGATGCCGACGTTACCCGAGAGGCGGACGTAGTCGAAGCCGTACTCGCCCGCCTTCCGTTCGAGGTCGTCCTCGTAGGACGCCTCGGCCATCTCGGCGAGGTCGGGCTGGCGGAACAGCGCGTCCTCGTCGATGTTCATCACGGCGTCGGCCGCGATCACGTCGCGGTCGCCGGTGATCATGACGGGGTTGACCTCGATCTCGGAGGCGTCGCTGTCCTCGTAGAGGTCGTACAGCGTCGAGAGGATCGAGGCCACGTCGAGCGCCACGTCGGCGTCGACGCCGGCCTCGTAGACGACCTTCCGGGCCTGGTACGGGTGGAGCCCGAACGCGGGGTCGACGTGCTCGCGCGCGATCGCGTCGGGGTTCTCCTCGGCGACCTCCTCGATGTTCACGCCGCCCTCGGTCGACACCATCAGGACCGGCTCGCCCTCGCCGCGGTCCATGGTGACGCCGACGTACAGCTCGTCGACGAAGTCGACGCCGGCCTCGACGAGCACCGAGTCGACCGTGTACCCCTTCAGGTCCATCCCGAGGATCTCCTCGGCGTACTGCTCGGCCTCGTCGCGGTCGGTCGCGATCTTGATGCCGCCGGCCTTGCCGCGGCCGCCGACGTGGACCTGCGCTTTGATCGCCGCGGGGTAGCCGATCTCGTCGACGGCGTCGAGGGCCTCCTCGACGGTCGTCGCGAGCCGGGAGTCCGGCACCGGGATCCCGGCGTCCGCGAAGATGGTCTTCGCTTGATGTTCGTGTAGTTTCATCCGTCTCGAACGGGGACCGATAGCGGCTTAAATGGTGTCGATTCGGCGCGAGCGGGAGGCACGGCACCCGAGCGGACGGACCGGGTGTGCGATCGCGGACACGCGCTCTCGGACCGGTAATGACCCGACGCCGTGGCCCTCCGACTGCAACGCCGTAAGATAACTCTTAAGTCCGGAGGTCGGGTACCTAGACACGAGCGGGTTGGTGGTCTAGCCAGGTTATGACGGCTCCTTCACACGGAGCAGGTCGGCGGTTCGAATCCGCCCCAACCCACTTGCCTTCTTGACGGAGCGAAAGGACAGGACGGCAGTGGTACGCTTTTAAGCCACCTGTCCAAGCGCCCCCTCATTCGGCCAAGTCTCCGATTCGACTCACGCGAGCGCTCCGCTTGGACAATACTCAGGCAGGGGCAAAAAAGTTTGGGAGAAACGCCATTAGAAAACCTTAGAGGCTTTTTTATAGTCCAAGAATCCGTTTTGGAGGTAATCAGGACCGGGGGCTGAGAGAAAATATCTCAGTTATACGGTAGCGGTTCCGGGTTTGTAAATTGTTAACAAACATATAATGTCTGGCGACAGAACATTTATTTTTCCGCATCCACAAGCATTTATATGAGCGTTGCTGATTCAGGCACGGCTTGGCTCAAAGCGGTGCTAATGGCCCCGTTCGTAGCTATTCTATTTGGGGCAGTAGGGAAGGTGATGATTACAGTCTACCAAGCAACGCAAATAGAGGGGAACGGAGAGCTTGCACAAACTCAAGACTCTGTATTCCACAATGGGATGCTGGCGCTTGACTTGCTTGAGTTGGCTTCCTCGATAGAAACGTGGATTCTCTTCGGTGCATTTCTGCTTGCCATCTATGCGGCTGTACAATCACTCTCTTCTGATTTCTAACGCTGGGTTCAAATCCCAATTGCTTGGTAAATAATATATCCAATTGCGCTTACTATCGCAAATATTCCAATTATTTCCAATAGAATACCGATTATATCTGTATCTCGTGCTTTCCAGCTAAGCTTTCCTCCCGGAACAAACTGAGTATGTGTCTTCTGATTCTTCCAGCGTCCAATACCATAGAGAAACATCCCAAACCCAATAGTAGTCATTACTTCATTGGATACGCTTTGCAATTCCACAGTTAGAGACAGAATCAGAACAATTCCACCAAGATATGTCACCGCCTTAAACCACGTATCAAGCTGAAGGTTGTCAAAATATCCCATATCGGGAGATTACTACCTTCCGACTAATCAGTTTCCGTCCTTTGCTTGGGCCTGCGGCCCAAACGAATGAACACACTCGCTCCTTGCTCAGAGACGGCGTCAATCCTGAAAGCTCCACTTCGACGTGTCGGAGCTACCACTGTCACCAGAGAGAGTAACATCTACTCCCTTCCCTTCTTGAAGCTGTTTCAGCATAGCACCTTCCCACCGGCTCCGTCGTTCAATGTCGTGCTTATCCATCCACTCTTTCACTGTCGGGGCACTTACGCCAAGCCGCTCTGCCATTTCCCGAAGCGATAGTGCGGCTTCGTAGTAGAGGGTTCGCAGAATCTCTTTATCCCGGTGGGGGTTGTCTGCCTGTTCGATGCGCCGGTAAACCGATGGGGCTTTGCTACTCATAGTTACGTATAAGTAGTGCCTTCTAATACATAAATGTTTTGCAATTACTTATAAGTCTAACCCAAAGTTATTATAGTAGTAAGTCGAGCTTTTACCTGAGGTAAGGGAAGTGAACACAGCCGCCGCCAGTTATTATCAGATGATCTATACCCAAAGTATATTATTTCTTATGTTTCGACGTGCTTCTGTGGTGCTTACGATAGGCGCAAAAAGTTTTCACACTTTCAAAAAGACTGTTTGTAGAATAGTGTATTCTCTGTAGTTACCTACAAGAAGTATTGTGTAGACTACAGCCTACTGTTATCCCCTACATAGCTGTCTATACTTAAGCTCACAGAGCATATCACTCTTAATACGTTCGCTGGCTGTGATGCTGTTAGGAGTCGCTGTGTTCACCGGCACGGAGTGTATACTGTCGATATAGCTATCAGAGCTACCACAAGTGCCGCTAATACCCACTGCCGACAGTAACCTCTACTCTCTCAAGCTACACGCTTCCACAATGAGCCGTCTGCTGTCGCTTGTGAGTGGCTTCGAGGGTAGAGGGAAGGGGAAGTCCTTTCCTGACTGTGACGGCTCACAGGCCCCCTGACGCTTCGCAGAGCGGGTTCCCCTGCCGTCTGGTGGTTTATCCCTGCGATTATGTCGGCTCAGGATAGAGCATATGCGGCTTTGGCAGTGATATGTGGGGAATGGTGGCCTACAGTTTGCTCTCTAAGCTCTGTGAGTGGGACCACAATCTATTTGATTTTCTTCCGAGGGAGAAACATCATCTTAGCGCAGAAATCGCTCTGACGCTAATCTGAGGCTTGAAAAAGGAAATGAAAAAAGTGACGGCTGAATACCCTGAGACTGTAGATTACAGTCTATATCAGGCTTCTTATGCGAAACAAATCAGATTGATTATGTCCTACGCTCTTCAAGCGGGACAGGCTCGCCGGGTTCGGTGGCCCCATCAGCCTGCCGTACACGGGTTTTGTCGTTGTCGGGGCCAATGACAACCACCTGTCCCGTTTGCTCATCGTAGTGAGCCGTATAGTTGTCGGATTCATACACTTGAACCTTTGGATTCAGCAACCCGTTCGGGAAATATTCACTCGAATATTCAAGAATCTCGCCGTTAAACTCAAACTCTGTATTTAGTGGTAGCATAGTTTTTACTCTCCGTTAGCAGTAAAATTACCGTTTTCGTCCCTGTCCCGTACAATTTCGAGGCTTCCGGTTTCCGAAGCCTCAAGTTCGGCTCCGTCTGCCCACCGCTCCGATAAATCAGATTCGTTACCAATGAGTACCTGTAGGATATGCTCACCTACGGGGCCATTTTGAGCAAACGTGCCGTCACTGCTACGCTGTCGCGTAAATTCGAGCTTTCCAATATCTGAAAGAATTTCGTCGCGTAGCTTCTCGAACGTTTCACGGGGAATGTCAACTTGTATAGACTCTCGACGTGCCATTGTGATACCTCAATTAATTAAAGTGTTTGTCGCGTAGCTCTTCCTGCTTTGCCTGTACGTCGTCACACACACTATCAGAGCGGCGTCTGTGTTCACTCGTCTCTGCCACCGACGTATCCCCGTCGTCAAGTCCCAAGCGGCTCAGGGTACGCTCTTGAGCCTCTGAGACACGGCTGTTATGTTCGCTTACGTCGTCAATATGAGCCTCAAGAGCCTCGAATAGTAGTGAGACGGGATTATCGTTGTCAGACGCTTTACGTGCCAATTCTACCAATTCCGCTAACTGCTCCGGGTTGTCAACTTTTACTTTTCTTGTCATAGTTATGAATCCTCCTGATATTCGCTAAGTAGTGCTTCTACGCTCTCTCCGTTCGGGATTGAGGTAGAGCCGAAATACTCTTCTTGGAAGTATTCGAGAGCCTGATATGTCTCAGGCTTTAGGGCAATATGCTTGTATTCAGCCATTTGGGATACCTCCGTTATCCCTAACCGATTTGGACAGCAGCAAACACGCTACTGCCCAAATTCGGGGAATACGGTATGAGGTATACGAGCGATGAACCGCTCGAATCCCGATAGTGTCGGAGCCGGTTACAAAGCCACCGGCAGGGCCAAACACTATGTCGAGAGATTACCGAGCCTGAGTGAGCTACGGCAGAGCTTGAGGGACACGTCTTAGAGTCGTGCGAGTCCAATGCTGTGGTTGATTGACGCCCACAGCAGGCGTCTGATAGAGTCGTGTCGGACGATAGTAGACTGACTCTGTGAGACTACTCCGGCAGAGCCGTTTCGTCTCATAGTGCCTGTAATCAGAAAGACGGTTTAAAGGAGTAGTAAGAATTTTGAAATATAGAAAAGCGGCAGTAGAGCCGATAGCTGGCTCAAGAATCGGCAATACCCCGGCAATTCGGGGAAAATATATGACACAACTTAATACTCTGGAACTATTCTATGAAGCCAAGTAATACCGCAATACGGCGTAAGGACAAAGCCCCGACACGTCTTTGGGGAGTGGGGTATGACTGTCGGATAATGAGCAACACATTCGTTTGCTGGTTCTGTGGTGAGCAACGGGACGAGTCGAAGCGCGTAGGAGAATCAGACGAGTGGCTCTGTTGAAATCCTTAGGAAGTGACACATTCTGCCCCGGGTGTGGTCAATATAGACGAAGAAGACCTCAACCGCGTCTGGTGGTTTTAATATTGTTGTCAGGAAATGAACTAACGTGACTCCACAGAAGATTCTTACAGTATATATTGCCCTTCCTTGCCTCCTATACGGTGTGTTCTTTGTCTTAGCCCTCACATGGTATTCTGAGATGATTGTGACAGATACACTGCGAACCGCGCACGCAGTATTTGGCAGTTATATCGCTCTCATTCTCTACACAAAACGAGACCAACTGACCGCTGAGTAAGCACTTTTCAGCGACCAGACGTTTCAGGCGATAATATGTCTGAAGAATAGGATTTCAACAGAGCCAGACGAGTGTGTCGAATGCTACAGCCTGAGAGCGAATAGATAAGCAGACAGGGGGCGCGTGTGTTCGCCCCAAGAAGGGTTTAGCTACAGATTGTCAAGATACTGTGCCCTGTTCTGACGTTTCTCTTCGGCTGTGCGAGCGTCATAATGCTCTTCCAGCGTATCCACACTAACGCTCATTCGCTCGGAAGCGATTTCCTTCGGAATATCTTTGTTCAGATGTGCGGTGATAGCTCCCCGTCGCACAGGGTGGGGAGAAAGGCTTGACGGACAGCTTGAGTATCCGCTTGCCTGCGTTCCCTCGCAGTGGTCAATCTCCCGATTGTGTGGACACTTCCCTGCGTAGAAACAGGGCCGAGTAACCTTGTAGACGTGTTGTTGAATGCTGTTCCCCGAGATACGTCCGTTCCGAGTAGTGAACAGTGGTTTCCGTCCGTGTTCGTCCGTCACGTCGTGCCTGTTCTCTGCTATGTAATCGTCAAGCGACTGTGCGAGCCTGTCATTAGAGACTGTGACGTGCCGCTCACCGTCGTCCTGTAGCTTGAGGGGCGTATCCGTCTCGGGGCGGTGACGAAAGGCAAGATACCTGTCCTGTGGGTGCCAGTCGTCCAAGTCAAGCGCGTGTAGTGCCCCGCGCCGACAACCAGTATGCCAGAGAGTGTGGAAGATAACTTGCGAGAGAGACGCATACTCGAATCGGTGTAGATAGTCGATTATCGCGTCTGCCTGTTCGTTATCGACGTGTTCCTCACGGACTTTCTCACCCTTCGAGACGCGGGGGACAATAATCTTCTCTGCCGTACCCTGTTCGACAGCATCAACACTCTCGCACCAACGCACAAACACGCGGAAGGTGCGAAGGTGCTGTTCGAGGGTAACGCTATTAATATCGCATTCAGAGATTCGCCAATTCTTGAAGCGTTCTGCGAGCCGTCCGGTAAGCTCATTCATATTGTCCAACCCGGTTTCGTCGGCCCATTCGAGGAACTGACGCAAGCGGTAGCGGTGATTCCGAACGGTGCTTGCGGAAGCATCCTGTTCTCTTGATTTGAGGTACTGTTCGACTGCCGTATCCGGTGCGAGTGGTTCGAGCGTCATTGGTGGTGCCTCACAGCTTATGCGTGTGGAGACGCTCGGAGAATCGTCGGCCAGTCGGCGCGTTCCGAATCCGCCCCAACCCATCCGCTTTCCTGACGCTTCTGAAGGAGACCCCAAACAGACCGGGGGTTCCGTCTCGCTCTCCTCGGTGGGAACGAGGAGTCCGATCCGACCGAGATTCGACGTGACCGATTATCCGCCCAGGAACCGCTCGCGGACCTCGGGGTCGTGCAGCAACTCCGTGCCCGGCCCCTCGTACGCGTTCTCGCCGTTGACGAGGACGTACCCGCGGTCGCAGCGCCGCAGCGCTCGCTTCGCGTTCTGCTCGACCATCAGGACGGCCGTGCCGGCGTCGTTGATCTCGTCGATCCGGTCGAACGTCTCCTCGACGAGCTCGGGAGCCAGGCCCGCGGACGGCTCGTCCAGCAGCAGGACGTCCGGGTCGACCATCAGCGCCGACCCCATCGCGAGCATCTGCTGTTGGCCGCCGCTCATGGTCCCGGCGCGCTGCCGCTGCCGCTCCCGCAGAATCGGGAAGCGGTCGAGCACGTCCTCCAGTCGGTCTTCGGGGACCTCGGGCAGGCTGAACGCGCCCATAATGAGGTTCTCCCTGACCGTCATCGACGAGAACAGGTTGTCGCTCTGCGGCACGTAGCTCACGCCGCGGTCGATGATGGCGTTCGTGTCCATCCCCTCGATGGACTCCCCGTTGAGCGCGATCGATCCGCCTATGTGGGTCACCAGCCCGAGGACGGCTTTCATCGCCGTGGACTTCCCCGCGCCGTTCGGTCCGACGATCGTCACGTACTCGCCGTCGTCGACGGTCAGGTCGACGTCCGAGAGGATCTGCAGGTCGCCGTAGCCCGCGTCCAGCCCGTCGAGTTCCAACACCGTCACACGTCGTCACCTCCGAGGTACGCCTCGATCACGCGCTGGTCCGACTGTACGTCCGCCGGGGACCCCGTCGTCAGGACCTCGCCCCGGTGCATGACGATCACGCGCTCGCAGTTGTCCATGATGAGGTCGATGTCGTGTTCGATGAGGAGAAACGAGTAGCCGTCTCTGACGAGCTCTTCGATCCGACCGAGGATCTTCCGTTCGAGGGTCGGATTCACGCCGGCCAGCGGCTCGTCGAGGAGCACGATGTCCGGATCGGTCAGCAGTACGCGGGCGATTTCGAGGAGCTTCCGCTGGCCGCCCGAGAGGCTGCCGGCGGGCTCGTCGAGCAGGTGGTCGATCTCGAAGAACGCGGCGATCTCGCGGGCGCGGTCTCGGATCGCCAGCTCCGCCTCGACGAACCGGTCGCCACGGGTCCACGCGCCGCGGAGCCGCTCGGCGTGCTGGTGCATCGGGGCCAGCAGCAGGTTCTCGAACACGGTCATCTCCGCAAGTTCGCGGGGGATCTGGAAGGTCCGAACCATGCCCTGCTGCGCGACGGCCGGCGGCTCGTCGCCGGTGACGTCCGCGTCGTAAAGCCTGACCCGTCCCGCGTCCGGCTCGTGGAAGCCGGTGAGGCAGTTGAAGAGGGTCGTTTTCCCGGCGCCGTTCGGACCGATGAGTCCGGTGAGTCCGGGGTCGACGGCGAGGTCGACGCCGTCGAGCGCGGTGATCCCGCCGAACCGCTTGGCGAGCCCCTCGACCCGGAGGATCGGGTCGCGGTCGTCTCCGATTTCCGGGCTGTCTGTGGGCGTTGCGTCGGTCGTCGAGGTCGGTGTGTCTCGTTCAGACATCGTCGGTCCCTCCGGAGCCGTCCCGCGACGGGAGCGGGATCTCGTACTCCTGTTCGCCGAGGAGTCCCTCGGGTCGGTAGTACAGGACGAGCATCAGCACGACGCCGATCAGCATGAGTCGGGCCGCCGCGAGCTGGATGGAGTACTGCGACGGGACGTCGATGAACCGCGTCCCGTTGCGGACGCCCCAGAAGAACGCGGTCCCGAGGATGACGCCTCTGTTGTTTGCGGTGCCGCCGACGATGACGGCGGTGAAGGCGTAGAACGTGATCGTCGCGGCGAACTGGTCCGGGGCGATGAACCCGATGTTGATCGCCCACAGCGCCCCGGCGGCCCCCGCGAGCGCCGATCCGAGCATCAGCGCCTGGATCTTGTACCGGAACGTCTCTTTACCGAGCGCTCGGGGGACGTCCTCGTCCTCGCGGATCGCTCGCAGGACTCTGCCGTACGGGCTGTTGATCGTCCGTTCCACGAGCCAGTACCCGCCGGCGAGCGCCGCGAGCGACAGCAGGAGGACGAACCGGTCGTAGTCCATCCCGCCCTCCGGACCGGCCGTGGGGTCGAACAGCCAGAGCGCGTTCCGGGTGAGTTCGACCGTGCCGCCGCTCAGCGTCGGGAGGACGAAGTACCAGACGGCGACGAGCGGGACGAGGACGCCGAGGACCGCTCTCCCGCGGCGACCTCGGCGTCGGAACACCCTCGCGATCCAGTACCCGAGGAGTCCGAAGGCGGCGAGCGAGAGGACGCCGAAGACGGCCATGTTCAGCGTGAAGTCGCCCAGGCCGACCGGGAAGACGTCGCGGAGCGGCGCGTGGACGGTGTTGATGCCGAACGGCCCGTTGAACAGCCACTCCTCGTCGTTCACGACGGTCGTGAGGATCGTGGCGATCCCGAGCGCGGTGATCGCGAGGTAGTCCTCGCGGAGCCGCAGCGTAGGGATCCCGACCGCGAGCGAGACGAGCGCCGCGGCAGCCATGCCGCCGGCGACGCCGAGCACCCAGCCGAGGAAGCTGCCGAGCGGACCGAGCGCGCCGAACAGCGCCGGGAGCGCGAACCCGCCGATCCCCCCGTACCCGGCGGGGCCGGCGGGCATCGTCAGGACCACGGTCACGTACGCGCCGATCATGAAGTAGGCGACGTGGCCGAAGTCGATGAGGCCGGTGAACCCGAACTTGAGGTTCAGCCCGAGGCCGAACAGGCTGTAGATCGCGACGAACGTCAGGAGCGTGATGACGAAGTCGGCGACCGCCATCAGACGTCACCCCAGATGCCGTCGGGTCTGACGAGCAGGACGCCGATCAGGATGACGAACGCGATCGCCACCCGGTACGTCGACGAGCCGGGTATCAGGTAGACGCCGACGTCCATGCTCAGTCCGATGATCATCGCGCCGGCGACGGCCCCGTAGGGGGAGGAGATCCCGCCGAGGATCACGGCCGCGAAGATCGGCAGCAACAGCGCGAACCCCATGTTCGGCGTGAGGTTCGTCGCGAACCAGCCGGTGAGGATCCCGGCGAGCGCGGCGAGCATCGCGGCGACGACCCAGACGACGAGCTGGACCCTGTCGGCGTCGACGCCGCGGACCTCCGCGAGGTCCGTGTTGTCCGCGGTTGCCCGCATCGCGCGCCCGAGGTCGGTCGTCTTCAGGAGCACGTTCAGGACGAACATCGCCGCGACGACCACCGCGAGTATCGTGATGTGCTTGACGTTCAGGCCGATTCGCGTGCCGAGGACGTAGTCGGTCCCCTGCGGGCCGAGTCGGACGAAGGCGCCGACGAGGAGGACGGTGGCGACGCTCCCGGCGGCACCGAGAATTCTCGGCGGAACCAGGTAGACCGTGGTGAAATCCTCCTCTTCGCGGTAGAGCGCGAATATCGCGTAGCCGACCCCGACGGCGGCGAGCAGCCCGGCGACGACGAGCCACCACGGGTACCCCCACTCGCCGGTCGTGACGAGTTCGCCGGCCCGCCGTTGGGTCGTGACGACGGTGACGCCGCCCCGCGTGAGCAGGAAGTCGAAGTCGGTCGTGACGACGCTCTGCGTCCGGTACTGGATGTTCTTCGACCCGACGAGGAACAGCACGGCGTTCCGCAACACCAGCGCGAGTCCGAGCGAGACGATCACCATCGTGATCAGGTCCGCGTCCCTGTGTCGGAACTTCCGGAAGATCGCCAGCTCGTACGCGGCGCCGAGTCCCCCGGCCAGCGCGACTCCGAGGACCGCGGCGAGCGCGAACGGCACGGAGCCGAACGCCGGGAGGAACGGGATCGCCGCGGGGTTGTTGAAGACGAGCGCGAGGTACGCGCCGACGGTGATCATGTCGCCGTGGGCGAAGTTCGGGACCTCCGCGATGTCGTAGATCAGCGAGAGCCCCAGCGCCCCGCCGGCGATCACGGCGCCGGTGATCAGTCCCTGGACCGTCGCGTCCAGCAGGCCCGCGCTAACCATGGCGCGCACCTCCGCGGGGGAGACGAGTCCGACGCGGCGGTGAGCGTCGGGTCATCGGCGCGTCCGTGCGATGAGGACCGCCGACCCGATCGCGAGCGCGTTCAGTCCGACGAGCAGCGCGAACGCGCCCTCGTACCCCCCCGTGGCGTCCCGGATCGAGCCCGTGACGGCGGGCAACGCGAGCGCGACGAGGTTGCCGATCGCGATGACCGTCGCCAGCGCGCTGCCCTCCGCGGCGGTCGCGTCGGCGGCGACGTTGTATATCGCGCCGAACGGCAGCGACACCGCCAACATGACCAGCACCGGCAGCCCGACGCGGAGCGGACCCGACGGGGCCGCGGCGAGCGCCCCGAACCCGAGCGCGGCGACCGCCGACGCGCCCGCGATGATCCGCGGATCGGTGACGGCGAGGCCGACGACGGCGCTCCCGCCGGCCGCCCGACCGAGGGTCGCGACGCCGAGCACGAGCGCGTTCAGCGGCCCGCCGATCCCGACGTCCTCGAAGTACGAGGTGACGAACGCCGACAGGGTCAGGTACGACCCGATGGCGGCGACGTAACAGAGCGAGGCGAGGAGCACGACCCGGTCCGTCAGTACCGACGCGCGGGCGGCGTCGGCGGCCGTTCCCGACGGGGCCGTCAGTCGGTCGCCCCGGTTGCGGTAGAGCGCGCCGACCGCGGGAACCGCGATGAGCGCGCCGACCGCGTGGACGCCGATCCCGTTCGTCGCCGCCGCGAGTCGGGGCGCGATCAGGAAGCCGAACGCCCCGCCGAGCGTCAGCATGCCGCCGTAGACGCCCTGTTGCCGGCTCGCGGCGTCGCCCTCGTAGAGGCGGGCGACGTGCGTGGCGCCGACGCTGAGGACCAGCCCGGCCGCGAGCCCCCAGACGAACCGGAGGCCGAGCGCCGCCGGGAACGTCGGGGCGAGGTCCACGGTCGAGGCGAGCGCCGCCTGGGCGACCGTCGCGCCGGTCAGCAGGCGTGTCGTCGTGGTCCGCTCCACGAGCCTGCTGGCCGGCCACTGCACCAGGACGAACGCGAGCAGCGTCGCCGAGAGCATGAGGCCGAACGAGGCGTAGCCGATGTCGTACCGACGCAGGTAGAACTCCGGGACGCCGGCGTACCCGAACATCACGTACCCCATGCTCACGACGGCGAGGTGGGGCGCGACGCGCAGGCCGAGCGGCGGTTCGGTCCGGGTCATTCATCCGGTCGCTCACCGCCGTTCTCGGGGTCAGTGTTCGGTTCGCCGATCTCGTCGATGGCGGCGTCGCCGTACGCCTCCCTGGCCCGTTCGACCGAGAGCTTCCCCGCGCGCAGGTCGCGCTCGATCGCCGCCGTCGACCGGGCGGAGGGGTCGCCGTAGCCGCCGGCCCCGGGCGTCCGGATACTCACCGTCGTCCCCGGCGGCAGCGCGTGCGTGGACTTCTGGGGGAGGCGCTCGGCGTCGCCGTCGGGGTCGATGCGGACCGCGCTCCCGGACTCGCCGTCGCCGCCGCCGAACAGTCCGTACGGCCGGTGGGTCTGCCGGTCGGCGAGGAGGCTGAACGTCGCCGTGTGGTCCCTGACGGTGATGTCGCGACGCAGCCCGAGCCCGCCGCGGAACTCCCCCGCGCCGCCCGAGTCGGCGCGGAGCTCGTAGCGCGCGACGCGCAGCGGATACGCGGTTTCGAGCACCTCCGCGGGCGTGTTCATCGTGTTCGACATGTGGACGTGCACGCCGTCGAGCCCGTCCTTCCCGGCGCGCCCGCCGAACCCGCCGCCCTGGGTCTCGTAGAACGCGTACGGCTCGTCCGACCGCGGGTCCCGCCCGCCGAACGTGACGTTGTTCATCGTGCCCTGCGAGCCCGCGACGACGCGCTCGGGGACGACCTCGGCGAACGCGCCGAGCACGACGTCCGTCACGCGCTGCGAGGTCTCGAGGTTCCCGCCGACGACGGCGGCGGGCGGATCCGGATTCACGAGGCTCCCCTCTGGGGCGTCGATCGTGACCGGGCGGTAACAGCCGTGGTTCGGCGGGATCTCCGGGTCGGTCACGCACCGAACGGCGTAGTACGTCGCCGACGCGGTCACGGCGAACACCGCGTTGACCGGACCGGCGGTCTGGTCCGCGGTGCCGGCGAAGTCGACGCGGATTTCGTCGCCGTCGATCGTCAGCGCGACCTCGACGGGAAGGTCGACGGTCCCGGCGCCGTCGTCGTCGAGCACGTCCGCGAACGAGTACTCCCCGTCGGGCAGCGACTCGATCTCCGACCGCATCCGGCGTTCGGAGTAGTTCTTGATCTCTTCGAGCGCGGCCGTCAGCTCGGCGGTCCCGTACCGCTCGGCGAGTTCAGCGAACCGCCGCCGGCCGGTCTCGTTCGCGGCCTCCTGCGCGCGGAGGTCGCCCCGGCGCTCGTCCGGCGTCCGGACGTTCGAGAGGATCATGTCGAAGACGGCCTCGTTCGGCTCGCCCGCCTCGAAGAGCTTCACCGGCGGGATCCGGAGCCCCTCCTGGTAGATCTCGGTCGAGTCCGCCGAGACGCTCCCGGCGTGTGACCCGCCGACGTCCGCGTGGTGCGCGCGGTTCGCGGTGAACGCGACCAGCTCGCCGTCGTGGTATACCGGCGTGACGAGCGTGAGGTCCGGGAGGTGCGCCCCGCCGTAGAACGGGTCGTTGAGCAGTATCGCGTCGCCGGGCGCCAGCGACTCCCGCGGGAACCGGTCGACGGCGGCCCGGACGGAGAACGGCATGGAGCCGAGGTGGACGGGCATGTTCTCCGCCTGCGCGATCATCTCGGCGTCCGCGTCGAACAGGGCGCACGAGCAGTCGCGGCGCTCCTTGATGTTCGGCGAGTACCCCGTGCGGATCAGGTTCGCGTTCATCTCCTCGCAGACGGCCGCGGCCGCGTTCCGCGTCACTTCGAGGGTCACGGGGTCGACGACGGGGTCGTCGCTCATTGCCCGACCTCCACGACGAGAGTGCCGTACTCGTCCACCTCGACCGTCTGGTCCGGGCGGACGACGACTGTGCTCTCCGCGCCCTCGACGACCGCCGGCCCGGTGAACGCGGCGCCGGTGGGAAGCCGCTCCCGCCGGTAGACGCGCGTGTCGCGCACGTCGCCGTCGAAGTGCACCGGACGCTCCTCGGCGACCGCGTCGGCGACCTCCCCGATGACCGCGTCCTGTCGGAGATCGGGCGTCTCGACGACGCCGCGGGCCCGAGTGCGGAGCGTGACCAGCTCGACGGGTTCGTCCTCGTAGGCGTGGCCGTACCGCTGCCGGTGCCTGGCGTGGAACCGGTCGCGGATCGTCGCCTTCGTCTGCGAGTCGATCGGCCCCTCCGGGACCGGGACGGACAGCTCGAAGGACTGCCCGGCGTACCGCAGGTCGACCGACCGCTCGAACCGCGTCTGCGACGCCGACAGGTTCTCGTCCGCCAGCTGCTCGCGGCCGCGGGCGACGAACTCGTCGAAGGTCACCCGGAGGTCGGTCGGGTCGACGGCCTCCCAGCTCCGGACGCGGGAGGTGCTGTAGTCGTAGAGGACGTCGCTGATCAGCAGTCCGAGCGCCGAGAGCACCCCGGCGGTCCGCGGGACGAGCACCCGCGGCACGTCGAGCTCGGCGGCGAGCGCCGTCGCGTGGAGCGGCCCGGCGCCGCCGAAGGCGACGAGCCCGAAGTCGCGCGGGTCGTGGCCGCGCTCGACCGACACCACGCGCAGGGCCCGCTCCATGCTCGCGTTCGCGACGTCGAGCACGCCCTGGGCCGCGGCCTCGACGGACTTCCCGAGCGGGTCGGCGAGCTCCCGCTCGAAGATCGCTTCGACGCGATCCACGTCGACCGACAGCTCGTCCGAGAGGAACGCGTCGGGGTTCAACCGTCCCAACAGGAGCTGCGCGTCGGTGATCGTCGGACGCGTCCCGCCGCGACCGTAGCAGATCGGCCCCGGCTCGGCCCCCGCGGACCGCGGCCCGACGCGGAGCGCGTCGCCGTCGTCGATCCACGCGATCGACCCGCCGCCGGCGCCGACGGTGTGGACGTCGATCATCGGCACGTTCACGGGGTACTCCCCGACCTCGACGTCGGTGGCGACCATGGGGTCGCCGCCCTCGACGAGCGAGACGTCGCACGACGTGCCGCCCATGTCCATCGTGATGAGGTCCTCGACGCCGGCCAGTCCGGCGACGTAGCTCGCGCCCTGCACGCCGGCCGCCGGGCCCGAGAGCAGCGTGTTCACCGGGCGGGTCCGCGCCACGTCCGCGGTGATGATCCCGCCGTTCGACTGCATGATCTCGAGGTCGGAGCGAATGCCGAGGTCGGCGATCTCGCTCTCCAGGTTCCCGAGGTACCGGTCCATCACCGGTTTCAGCGCCGCGTTGAGCGTCGTCGTCAGCGTGCGCTCGTACTCGCGGATCTCGGGTAACACGTCGCTCGACAGCGAGACCGACGCCTCGACGCCCTCGGACTCCAGTATCTCCCGAACGCGCCGCTCGTGCGCGTCGTTCTCGTACGAGAAGAGGAGGCTGACCGCGACGCTCGACACGTCCGCCGCCGCGAGTCGCGCCGCCACGTCGCGGACGGCGGCCTCGTCGAGCGGCGTCGAGACGTCGCCCCGCTCGTCCACCCGCTCCGGGACCTCGTACCGGCGGTGTCGCGGCACGACGGTCGGGGGCTTCTCCGTCTGGAAGTCGTAGATGTCGGGGCGCGCCTGCCGCCCGATTTCGAGCGCGTCGCGGAACCCCTCGGTCGTGACCAGCGCGGTCTCCGCCCAGTCGCCCTCCAGCACCGCGTTCGTCGCGACCGTCGTCCCGTGCGCGAAGAACCCGACGTCGTCGAATCGGATCCCGGTCGCCTCCCGCGTCCGTTCGAGTCCCTCCGTCACGCCGACCTCGGGCGCGTCGGGCGTCGAGGACGTCTTCGTGACGTCGAGCGTCCCGTCCGTGACCGTGACGAGGTCGGTGAACGTGCCGCCGATGTCGACGCCGACGCGGGCGCCGTCGCTACTCATTGATCCCCCCGCCGCGGGAGGAGCCGATGCGCGCGCCGTGTGTGGCTGTGAGTCGTTCCGGTGTGGCTGCGAGTCATCCGAGTGTGGCTGCGAGTCATGTGTGGGTATGAGAGTGCGCGGGCGTCCCGTAGCGGGGCCACGGGACGCGAGATCGTTAGATCAGGTCACCGGCCGGGACCGTCTCCCTGTCGACGAACTCGCCGTCCTCGACCTGCACGATGACCATGTCGCTGGCGACGTCGCCGTTGTCGTCGTAGTTCACCTGGCCGCTCGGCCCCGAGTAGTCGATCGCCGCGCCGTCGTCGATCAGGTCGAACCCGTCGCCGACCTCGGCGTAGCTCACGGCCTCGCCGTCGGGGTTCGAGACCGGCCGCATGCTCTCCTTGACCGCGTTCGGATCGGTCGTCTCGGCGTGGTGGACCGCGAGGGCGTACGAGACGAGCGCGTCGTAGGAGTTCCACGAGTACGGCGAGAACAGGTCTGCGTCGGGGTACGCGTCGGCGTACTCCTCCTCGAAGCTGCTCGTCGCGTCACCGGTCGGGGGGAGCGTCCGCACGCCGTACATCCCGTTGAGGATCTCCGCGCCGACGTTGTTGAGGAAGTCCTGCGAGAGGAGGCTGGTGTGGAGCACCCAGTTGCCGCCGTACCCCTCCTCGTTCCACTGGTTCAGGATCGTGGTGCCGCTCTCCGGGTAGCCGGCGTACGCGATGAACTCCGGATCGTCGGCGTACAGCTCGGACAGCGCCTGCTGGTATGAGGACTGTCCGGACTCGTACCCGACCGTGGCCGTCGTCGTCCCGCCGAACGTCTCCTCGAACGTGTCCGCGAGCGCCGCCCCGAAGTCGTTGTTGATGTAGAGGACGGCCGCGGAGTCCGCGCCGTCGTCCTCGATGATCTGCGCCATGACCTGCGCGATGAACCGGTCGTTCGTCCGGGTCCGGAACACGAGGTCGTCGTCGTCCAGCGTGCTGATCGTCGGCGACGACGACGCCGACGTGATGTGCAGGATCTCGTTCGGGATCGTCACCGACTGCGCGATGCTGATCGTCACGCCGCTCGACACCGCCCCGATCAACCCCGATACGTTCTGCGTGTTCACGAGGGAGTTCGCCGCGTTGACGCCGGCGGTCGAGTTCGTCTCCGAGTCCTCGTCGAACAGCTCGATCTCCCGACCGAGCGGCCCGCCGGCCGCGTTGATGTCCTCCTGGGCCATTCGCAGCCCGTTCAGCATCGGCTGCCCGAAGTCGCTGAGGTCGCCGCTGAACGGGATCACGACGCCGACGCCGATCGGGTCGCCGCCGGACGACTCGCCGTCGTCGCCGTCTTCGGAGTCAGAGCCGTCACCCGAATCCGAGCCGTCGGACGAGTCGGAGCCGTCGGACGACCCGCCGTCGCCCTGGAGCTCCTCCTGACTGCTACACCCCGCCAGGGCGGCCGCGCCCGCGGCGCCGCTCAGGCGGAGGAAGCGACGCCGCTTGATCCGTTCCGCGAACGTGGTATCATTCGACATGACTACACGTGTCATATGTATCTCGATATAAATATGTGGTTGCGAGGAATTCACACGCAATGCACGTCTCGATGCCCTCGTGTGAACCGGTGTGAACGTCGCATACGATCGAATATCGTCGCGCCGACCGGGGGGCTCGCTCAGTCGTCCGGCTCCGTCTCCGTGATGAGGACCTTCGTCAGCCCCTCCTCGATGGCGAGGTCGAAGGGGAGGTTCGCCGCGCTCCGCTCGATGAACCGGGTCATGAACCACCGGATCTGATCTGAGGGGAACACGACGTGATACCGATCGTCGTCGCTCCGGCGCACGCTCAGGAACCCGCACAGCGAGAGCCATTCGAGCAGCTCGTCGAGCGACTCGAACTCGCCGTCGTACTCGTGGGCGTGATACTCGGAGACTTGGTCCGCTTTCGCCAGGAAGTCGGGGTCCGGCTCGTCGTCGCTGTCGGAGACGTAATCGAGGAAGCAGTGGAGGAAGTCCACGTCGAGCAGGACGTGCTCGCCGCCCGAGAGCATCTTGTGGTAGTCGCCGAGCTTCGTCCCCGCGTCGGTGGTCGCCGCCTGGTAGTTCGCCGCGTAGAACGTCAGCGCGCGCCGGAACAGCTCGCTCTGTCCGTGTCCGGTCCGTTCCGTGAGATCGTCGAGCGCCCCCTTCGCGTCCTCGTCGAGTGAGACCGTCACGCGGTCGATCGCCATAGGCCACTGCGGGCGTCCGGGACGTGAATAGCCAACGGTTCTCACAGCCGTCCGCCACGGCTGAATAATTCGGGACCGGCGCCGGCTACCTTCGGGACCGCCCCTCGCCTACCTTCTGGGTCGGCGCCCGCCCCCCAGCTACCACGGGATCCGCTCCCTGTCCTTCCAGAGGTGGCCGGCCGGACTCCCCGGGGCGAACCGCGAGAGCCAGACTGGCGTCTCGGAGCCCGTCGACGGCGACCGCGGTGCCCGTTCCCCACCCATGTCCGTGTTGACCCACCCCGGTGAGACCGCGTTCGCGACGAGCCCCCGGTCGCCGTACTCGCCGTCGAGGTACGCGGTCAGTCCCCCGACGCCGACCTTCGAGAGCCGGTAGGCGGGGTAGTCGCCGCCCATCTGCCCCTCGGTGAACTGGCCGAGCCCGGACGAGAGGGTCACGACGCGGCTCCCGGTTCGGTCCAACAACAGCGGCAGGGCGTGCTTGGTCACCATCACCGGACCGCGGAGGTTGACGGCCGTCGTCCGGTCGAAGTCGGCGGCGTCCATCTCGTGGAGCGGTCCCGACCGGGGGAAGACGCCCGCGTTGTTCACGAGGACGTCGAGCGACCCCGCCTCTCGGCGGATCCGATCGACCGCCGCCTCGATCTCGTCGTCGTCGGTCACGTCCAATCTGACGGCGCGCTGGTCGGTCGCGGTGACGTCGTCCGGGTCCCGCGCGCCGGCGTACACGGTCGCGCCGAGGTCGGTGAGCTTCGCGGCGATCTCGGCGCCGATGCCGCGGGTCGCGCCCGTGACCAGCGCGACGTCGTCCGTCAGGTCGGGCTTGAGTTCGACCCCCGAGGGTCCGTCTGCCATACCGGCGGTTGGGTCGCGTCCGCAATAGACCCACGGTCCGACGGCGGCGCCGACCCCGCGAGGCTCACTCCCCGGAGACCCCCGCGACCGTCACGTACAGACCGAACGTCGCGATCACCGTCCCGCCGAGCTGGGTGCCGGCGGTCGGGAGGAACCCGACGTCGGGGTACAGGAGGGGCGCGAGCATGAACCAGCCGCCGAAGATCGTCGTCAGGACGGCCGGCGGGAGGCTCGGCGTCCCCGCGGCCCGCAGCAGCTGGAGGTTCCGCGCCGCGAACACCAGTCCGAGGACCGCGCTCGAACTGACGCTGCCGGTGAACGCGCTGGACGAGCCGAGCAGGGGCGGGATGACCGCGACCGCTGCGCACGCGACGACGCAGACGACGGTCGACACCAGGATGAACCGAGACGGTTGCTGATCGGTCACGTGTTCACCTCGGGACCGCCTCAATTAATTCCTCTGGCGGCGAAGGGGATGACGATGGCGTGGATCGAACGCGCGGCGGCCGGGGCCTCGGCGGTGAACCGATGAGCGAGCCCCCGGACGGGACGCTCGTCGTCGGCGACACGACGATCGACCTGTACCCGGTCGGCGGGGGCCCGACCGAGCCGGGCGGTCGCTTCGAGTGGCACGTGGGCGGGACGGCGACGAACGTCGCGCGGTGGCTCGCCGCGCTCGACGAGGGCGTCACGCTCGTGACGAACGTCGGGACCGACCGGGTGGGGGAGCTGGCCGCGCGGCGGCTCGACGCGGGGCCGGTGGGGACCGACCGCGTCGCCGCCGTCGACGCGGCGTCGCCGCTCACGCTGTACGTGCCGGCGGCCGACGGGGACCGGTGGGACGCCTGGGTCGAGGGGAGCTGTTACGGCTTCACCCCGCCGGACGACCCGGCGTCGCTCGTCGACGGCCACGAGCGGGTTCACCTGGAGGGCGTCACGCTGCCGACCGCGGTCAACGGGGCCGACGTTCGACGGCTCGCGCGGGCGGCCGCCGAGGGCGACGCCCGCGTCTCGTTCGACCTGAACGGACGCGCGAACCAGTGGCGCGGGCCGGCGGCGTACCGGGCGGCGCTTCGCGAGGTCCTCCCGTACTGCGATCTGGTGTTCGCGGGAACCGACGACCTCGCCGTCGCGGGCGTCGAAGAGAGCCCCGAGGGCCTCGCGGCGTGCCTCCCGGCGGACGGCTCGGCGGTCGCGTTCCTCACGGACGGCGCGTCGCCGACGATCGGGTTCCGCGTCGGCGACGGGGAGATAACGGAGCGGGTCGCGGTGACGCCCCCGAGCGTCGCGGTCGCGACGACCGCCGGCGCCGGGGACGCCTTCGCCGCCGCCGTTCTCGCCGCACGCGGCGACGGCGTCGCCGACCTGCGCGAACTGGCCGAGATCGGCAACGCGGCCGGCGCCGCCGCGGCGACGACCGTCGGGTCGTTCGAGGCCGACGCGGCGGAGACGATGGCCTCGCTGCTCGACGGCGACTGAGCGGCGGTCGGATCGCTGACGATCGCGTTTGGCAGCAGCCTTTTTACAGTCCCACACGAAAGTTGAGTATGGATGTCGAAACGGCCTTGAACGACGTCTGTGACCATCAGTACCCCGTCGCCTTCGACACCGTCGTCGAGGAGTGCGACGAGGCCACCGTCGAGTTCGCGAACGGGGAGGCGATGCCGCTCTCGGAGATACTCGGCGTGGTCGACGACGAGCCCGACGCCTTCCGGTCCGAGGCCGAACTGGAGGAGTTCGTCACGTCGCTGCTCCCGGAGGACGCGGTCGGACGGAAGGGGTACGACGACCGCGGGAGCGCCGCCACCGAGGCGGACGAGACCTCGTTCTGAGCGTCCCAACCGACGGGCTGGGCACTCACGGGGCAGACCGAGTATCTGACGGCGGACGCGTTACCCCGCCGCGTTTCCCGCGGTCTCTCTCGTCGCGTTTCCCGCGGTCTCCCTCGCCGAGAGGTCCCCGTTCGTTCCGGGATTTTTCGGCGTCGGGGCAGCGGAAAACCGATCGGTCGGTCGCCGACGTGTTTTTGTACGTCCGGTGAGGCGGATACGCCAACACGATGCCACGCGAACAGTACCAATCGAAGCTGGAGTCGCTCCGGGACGACGTGCTCTACATGAGCGAGGTCGTCGCGGAGCGGCTCCGAATGGGGCTCGACGCCCTGGAGACGCAGGACGGCGAACTGGGCGAGGAGGTCATCACCGGCGACGCCGAGATCAACGACCTCTACCTCGAACTGGAGGGCCGCTGTACCGACCTCATCGCGCTGCAGCAGCCGGTGGCGGGCGACCTCCGGTTCATCGCCGCCTCGTTCAAGATCATCACCGACCTCGAACGGATCGCGGACCTGGCGACGAACCTCGGCGAGTACGCGAAGCGGGCCGACCGCGAGGTCTTCCCCGACGTCGACGTCCAGCGCATCGGCGACGACACGCTGGCGATGTTAGACGAGGCGATGGAGGCGTACGCGGAGTCGGACCCCGAGCTGTGTCACGCCGTCGCCGAGGCCGACGACGAGATCGACGCCGCCTGCGAGGCGGCGAGCGACCTGGTCGTCCGCGACCTCATCGAGCGCGACGAGCTCCGCGAGGAGGCGGACGTGGAGGGGACGATGCGGAACGTCTCGCGGCTCCTCCTCACGATCCGGGACCTCGAACGCGTCGGGGACCACGCCGTCAACATCGCTGCCCGGTCGCTGTACATGATCGAGAACGACGACGCGCTGCTGTACTGACGGCGCCCCCGTTTCGCTCGGTCCGTCCTCGGTGGTCCGCCGACCGATCCCGACGCCTACAAACCCCTCCTCGCGGACGACCCCTCATGAGCACGTACACGGCGGAGATCGACGTCCGGTTCCGCGACATCGACGCGATGGGCCACGTCAACAACGCGGTCTACGCGACGTACCTCGAACAGGCCCGCACCGAGTACTTCCGCGACGTCCTCGACGCCGACCTCTCGCGGGTGTCGACGGTGCTCGCGTCGCTCTCGCTCGACTTCCGCCGGCCGGTCGAGCTGACGGACGGGACCGTCGCGGTCGACGTCGACGTCGCCGAGCTCGGCCGCTCCAGCGTGACGATGACCCACGAGCTGCGGGCCGGCGACGCGGTGGTGGCCGAGGCCGAGGCGACGCTCGTCAGCCTCGACCCCGACTCGGGCGAGCCGGCGCCGATCCCGCCCGCGTTCCGCGAGGGAATGACCGCTTACCACGACCTGTAGCCCCGCGGTCCGCGATCGGCCGGTTCCGCGGCGAGCGGCTCGTCGAGGCCGTACCTTCTTGCCGCCGCGCGCCGATCGGTCGGTATGGCGATCCGACTCTACGCCCTCGACGGCTGCCCGTGGTGCGAGAAGGTGTCCGACGCGCTCGACGACGCCGGGATCGAGTACGACACCGAGTGGGTCGACGCGCTCCACTCCGACCGGAACGCGGTGAAGCGGGTCAGCGGCCAGCGCGGCGTCCCCGTCCTGATCGACGAGGAGCGCGGCGTGGCGATGGCCGAGAGCGCGAACATCTTGGAGTACGTCGACCGGACGCTCGCATGACGACGATCTACACCGGCCGCGGCGACGAGGGCGACACCGACCTCCGGGACATGAGCCGCGTCTCGAAGTCCAGCCCGCGGATCGAGGCGTACGGGACGGTCGACGAGGCGAACGCGCTGATCGGCACCGTGCGCCCGACGGGCCACGACGACCTCGACGAGCTGCTGGAGGCGATACAGAACCACCTCCACGTGGTGCAGGCGGACCTCGCGAACCCGGACCCCGACCCGGACGACCCGCAGGTCGAGCCAGACCTCGTCGAGACGCTCGAAGACCGGATCGACGCGCTCGACGAGGAGCTGGAGCCGCTGACGGCGTTCGTCCTGCCCGGCGGCGGCGAGTCGGGGGCGCGCCTCCACCACGCCCGGACCGTGACCCGCCGCGCCGAGCGCCGGGTCGTCGAGCTCGCGCGTTCCGAGCCGATCAACGAGACGGTCGTCTCCTACCTCAACCGCCTCTCCGACCTGTTGTTCACGCTCGGTCGCGTCGCGAACGCGCGCGACGGCGAGCCCGAGGAGTCGCCCACGTACTGACGGTCTTTTGATCCCCCACGTTACACGCGACGCCGGCCGGAGAGCGGCAGCGCCGCGTCCGGGGCGGCGGACAATCCTGTCGTCTCGGCGCGGCCACAAAGAATATATCCGTCGGCGCCCAAAGGACAGATATGAGTAAACACTTCGAGGACGCACGGTACTACCTCGGTCGCGCGGCGGAGCACGCGAAGGCGGGCGTGAAAGAGGAGCTGGAGCCCGTCGAGGCCCGCGTGAAGGAGCTCGTCGGCGCCGAGGAGGAGGAGGAGCCGGAGCCGTCGCGGCTGGACCGGATCCAGGCCGACCTGAAGGGGTTAGAGGAGCGCGCGGAGGGCGAGGCCCGGGAGGCGGTCGCCTCCGCCCGAGCGCGCGTGAAGGAGTACCGCGGCCACGACGCCGCCGAGCAGTAAGCTCAGTTCTCGCGGTGTTCCGCGGTCACCGTCTCGGTAGCGACGCGCCCGTCGGCCGGGGCTGCGGCGCGCTCGGCTCCCGCCCCGAACGCCGCCGGTCGAAACGCCTAGGGGGCCCGGCCGCGACCGCGACGGTATGCAAGCCCGCGACCTGATGGAGACCGACGTGAAGACGGTCGACGACGACGACGACGTCGCCGACGTGTTCAGGAAGTTCGCCCGGTACGAATTCAGCGGGTTCCCCGTCGTCGACGGGGACGACCGCGTGGTCGGCGTCGTCACCGAGTCGGACCTCGTCGACCTCTTCGAACCCGACGACGAGACGCTGTGGATCCCGATCGGCCTCCCGCCGTTCGTCGACACGCTCACGTATCAGGTGAAGCCGCCGTGGGCCGACCTCGACCTGGGCGTCGACATGGTCAGGAACGCCGACCGCCCGGTCTCGGACGTGATGAGCACCGACGTGGCGACGGTGACCCCCGACGCTCCCGTCGACGAGGTGCTCGACCTGCTCGTCGGCGACGACCCCGACATCAATCGGGTCCCGGTCGTGGACGGAGACGGCCGGATCGTCGGGATCATCGCCCGTCAGGACGTCATACGGGCGTTCCGCGGCAAGCGACTGGCGTAGCGACCGGCGGGGCGAAGCTGGCGCGGGCGCCCCGAACGATGGTCCTGCCGGGCGACGAGGAGCGGAGCCGCGAACGCGGAGCGGCGCGGCCGTGACGCCGCGGCCGTACGCGAGCCGCCGACGTGCGCTAACGACCGTGAGATACGGATATATCCGGCGTCAGGGTTAACAGGATCCGCTCGGTATCGTTCCCCATGTCACCGGATGACAACGAATTCGAGAACGCCGTCGAGGGCCCGGTAGTCGACCGGCGAACCACGCTGTCGCTGCTCAGCGCCGCGGGGCTGGGCGGGCTCGCGGGCTGCGCCGGCGGCGGCGACGGTGGAGACGGCGGAGACGGCGGCGACGGGGGCCAGGGGGAGGACGGCTCCGACGGGTCGTCCGGAAGCCAGGAGATCTCCACGGGCGGCCGGCTGCAGGCCGGCTGGTTCACCGGGAGCATCGACACGCTCGACCCGCCGTACATCAGCGTCGGTCAGTACTTCCAGCTGGCCGCGAACGTGTTCAGCGGCCTGACGAAGCTCGGCCCGGACCTCCAGATCGAGGGCGACCTCGCGGAGGACTGGTCGGTCGCGGACGGCGGTGCGACGTTCACGTTCACCCTCCGAGACGACGTCACGTTCCACAACGGGGCCGAGTTCAGCGCGGACGACGTGGAGTACACCATTCGGCGGACCATCGAGGAGGAGGCCCCGGCGGCTTCGAAGCTGTCGAGCCTCCAGCCGATCGACGACGGCGGCGTCGAGGTCGGCGGCGACTACGAGGTGACGATCCGGTGGGAGCAGCCGAACGTGACCTCGCTGGTGTACCTCACCCGCGGCCCGGGCCGCGCGGCGACGATCGTCAGCCAGGAGGCCATCGAGGAGATGGGGGCGGACCAGTACAACGTCACCCCGGTCGGGACCGGGCCGTTCGAGGTGACGGGCCACGAGGTCGGCAACAGCGTCACGCTCGACGCCTACGACGACTACTTCGAGACCGACGAGAACGGGACCCAGCTCCCCTACCTCGACGGCATCGACGTCCAGCCGATCCCGGAGCCGTCCTCCATCGTGAACGCCCTCCGGAGCGGGGACATCCAGTTCGCGAACCTGCTCCCCTTACAGAACCTCGATCAGCTCGGGAACGACGCCGAGGCGAACACCGACGTGGCGCCGGGCATCAACTGGTACGGCCTCGCGATGAACGAGGAGCGGGAGCCGTTCGGCGACCGGCAGGCCCGCCGCGGTATCGCGAAGGTCATCGACAACGAGCGCTTCGTCGAGACCGCGTACTTCGGTAACGCGCTGGCCGACACGGGCGTCATAAACAGAGGGACCGGATGGGTCTGGCGCGAGGACAAGCCGAGCGACCAGGACTACGCCCCCGAGGAGGGACAGGAGCTGCTCGAAGAGGCCGGCGCCACCGGTGCCAGCTTCTCGATCCTGGCCAACGAGGGCGGCACGCGGGAGGCGGAGGCGATGCGCCAGCAGCTCAACGAGGCCGGGTTCGACGTCGACATCGAGCAGGTCACCAGCTCGACGTACTGGACGCGGTACGAGGAGGGCGACTACGACACCACGGTCGCCGGCAGCATCATCGACCCGGACCCGGAACAGTCGCTGTGGAACTTCTACCGGCTGCCCGACGAGGGCGGCGTCTGGAACTGGGTCCGGTACGAGAACGAGGACGTCCACGAGCTGCTCGCCGAACAGCGGGCCGAGACCGACCGGGAGGCGCGTCGTGACCTGCTGTGGGAGATCGAGGACACGCTCATCGCGGACGCCCCGCACGCGTACCTGGTGCACCAGGACGACATCGCCGGGGTCCGCAGCGAAGTGGGCGGCTTTAACCACCTCTCCGGACTCCGGAACTTCCACACCGTGTACTTGAACGAGTGATGTGGCGGTACATAGCGAAACGCACCGGCCACGCGTTCTTCGTGATGTGGCTCGTGGCGACGACGGTGTTCGTCGGCTTGCGGTCGGTGCCGGGCGGGCCGGTCCGAGCGATGCTCGGCCAGGAGGCGACCCCGGAAGCCGTCGCGAGGCTCCGAGCCGAGCTCGGCCTCGACCAGCCGCTGTACGTCCAGTACGTCGAGTGGTTCTCCGAGATGCTGGTCGGCGACTTCGGACAGAGCATCACGTCGAGCGAGTCCGTGGGGGGGCTCATCGCGGCGGCGGCCCCGCGGACGCTCTCGATCGCCGCCTTCGGCGTGGTGCTCGGCCTCGCCGTCGCGATCCCCGCCGGCATCATCGGCGCGACGAAGCGGAACCAGCTACAGGACTACGCCGCGACGATCGGCGCGTTCATCGGGATCTCGATGCCGGCGTTCTTCGTCGGGATCCTGCTGGCCATCGTCTTCGGAGTGCAGCTCGGCTGGTTCCCCGTGGTCGGCTACACCCCGATCTCGGAGGGCGTCGTCCCGTGGCTGCGCAGCATCTTTCTCCCGGGCGTCGCGGTCGGGCTGCCGTACGCGGCGGGCGTCACGCGGATGATGCGGTCCTCGCTCATCGAGACGCTCGACGAGCAGTACATGCGCACGGCGGTCGCGAAGGGCGTCAGCTCTCGAATCAGGCTGTACAAGCACGCGCTCCAGAACGCGCTGATCCCGGTGGTCACGATCGCGGGGATCCAGTTAGCGCTCATCCTCGGGGGGAGCGTCACCGTTGAGATCGTCTTCGGCATCCAGGGGCTGGGTCGGCTACTCGTGAACTCCATCCTCGAACGCAACTACCCCGTGACGCAGATGACGATCCTGCTCATCGCGGGTATCTTCGTCTTCATGAACCTACTCGTCGACATCGCGTACACCGCGATCGATCCGCGGATCCGGTACGGAGGGGAACAGGCATGAGCGACAAGAACGCGGGTACACCGGAGTTCGCGCGGCACGCCGGCGAGTTCGGTCCGGGCGAGGTCCCCGAAGAGTACCGCACCGAGGAGACGGTCGAGGAGTACACGACGACGCGCGAGCGGATCGTCCGCGTCCTGAAGCGGGACAAGCTCGCGCTCCTCGGCGCGCTGGTCGTCGTCGGCTTCATCCTGACGGCGGCGTTCGCGCCGTACGTCGCCCCGCACGGACCCGAACAGCAGTTCGGCTTCATGCAGGAGCCGATGAGCGAGTCGACCGGCGACTTCGACGGCGACGGACAGCGGGAGACCGTGACCCATTACCTCGGGACCGACTCGTTCGGCTACGACATCCTGACGCGGATCATGTACGGGGCGCAGATATCCCTCTTGGTGGCGTTCGCGACCGTCGCGTTCGCGTTCACCGTCGGGACTGCGCTCGGGACGCTCGCCGGCTTCTACGGCGGGAAGATCGACTCGGTGATCATGCGCGGGATCGACTTCATCTGGGCGTTTCCGACGATCATCCTCGGCGTCGGGATCATCGCCGTGATGGGCGGACTCGGCTGGCTCAACGTCGTGATCGCCATCGGGATCGCGTTCGTCGACGACTTCGCCCGCATCGTGCGCGGGGAGGTGCTCTCCATCAGGCAAGAGGAGTACATCACGGCCGCGCAGGCGGTCGGGATGAGCGACGTCCGGGTGATGTTCAGGGAGATACTGCCGAACGCGGTGTCGCCGATCATCGTGCAGGCGACGCTGATGATCCCGCTGGCCATCCTCGGGGAGGCCGCCCTGTCGTTCCTCGGGCTCGGGGTCAAGCCGACGACCCCCACGTGGGGGCTCCTGATCTCGGACGGCCGGCAGTTCATCTCGCAGGCGTGGTGGATCTCGGTGATGCCGGGGCTGGCGATCATGACCGTCGTGCTCGCGTTCAACACGCTCGGCGACGGGCTCAGGGACGCGTTCGACATCTCGGAGAGCGAGGTGAACTGAGATGTCGACGCCGGTCCTCTCGGTCGACGACCTCCGGACGCAGTTCCCGACGGACCGCGGCGTCGTCCGCGCCGTGGACGGCGTCAGCCTGTCCATCGAACCCGGCGAGATCGTCGGACTCGTCGGGGAGTCCGGGTCGGGGAAGAGCGTCCTCGCGGAGAGCGTGCTCGGCATCGTCGAGGAGCCGGGCGAGATCGCGGGCGGCGACATCCGCTTCGACGGGCGGTCCCTGCTGGAGATGACCGACGAAGAGCGGCAGTCGATCCGCGGCGGGCGGATGTCGATGATATTCCAGGACCCGATGAACAGCCTCAACCCGACGCTGACGGTCGGCGAGCAGATCGCCGAGACGGTGCGGCTGCACCAGGACACCGGGGAGTCCGTCACGCTGTCGGCGGAGCTGAAACGCAAGATCGTCGGGGCCGCGAAGAACGGGGAGGCGTGGCGGCGCGCGATCGAGATGCTCGAATCCGTGCAGATCCCCGAGCCGGAGGCCCGGGCCGACGACTTCCCGCACCAGTTCTCCGGCGGGATGCGGCAACGCGCGATGATCGCCATGGCGCTCGCCTGCGAGCCCGACCTCGTCATCGCGGACGAGCCGACGACGGCGTTAGACGTCACGATCCAGGCGCAGATCCTCGAAGAGCTCGAAGAGCTGAAAGACGAGTTCGACACCGCGATCCTCCTGATCACGCACGACCTCGCGGTCGTCGCCGAGACCTGCGACCGAGTCAACGTCATGTACGCCGGGGAGATCGTCGAGCGGGCGGAGACGCGGGAGCTGTTCTCCAACCCGGAGCACCCGTACACGCAGGGGCTCATCGCGAGCACGCCGCAGCTGGAGAATCCGGACGCCACGCTGGAGCCGATCGAGGGGAACGTCCCGGACCTGATAGACATCGAGTACGCGTGCCACTTCGCGCCGCGGTGTCCGGAGGCGGAGCGGGAGTGCTTCGAGCGCCCCCCGGAGTTCCGGTCGGTCGGCGACGACCACGAGGCCGCCTGCCTCCGTCGCGGTCCGGCGGGTGATCGGTTATGAGCCGCGAGGCGGCCGCCGACGCCGCGACCGACGCCTCGCAGGAGGCGGCGGTCGCGAACGAGGTCATCCTGGAGACGGAGGGACTGAAGAAGCACTTCGACCAGAGCGACGGGTTCTTCGATCGGCTGTTGAACGCCGACAAGTCGGTGAAGGCCGTCGACGGGGTCAGCCTTGAGCTTCGAGCGGGAGAGACGCTGGCCGTCGTCGGCGAGTCGGGGTGCGGGAAGTCGACGCTCGGCCGGACGCTGTTGAACCTCCACGAGCCGACCGAGGGGACGGTGCGGTTCCGGGGCGAGGAGATCGGCGGCCTCTCAGACCGCGAGATGCGGCCGTACCGGTCGGAGATCCAGATGGTGTTCCAGGATCCGCTGGCGTCGCTCAACCCCCGACAGACCGTCGGCGACATCGTGACCGCCCCGATGGAGGTCCACGGGATCGGCGACTCCGACGCAGAGCGGACGCGCCGGGCGAAGGAGCTCCTCGAGCGCGTCGGGCTCAAGCCGTCGTACATCGACCGCTACCCCGGCCAGTTCTCCGGGGGGCAACAGCAGCGGGTCGGCATCGCCCGGGCGCTTGCCGTCGAGCCGGACGTCATCGTCGCCGACGAGCCCGTGAGCGCGCTGGACGTCTCCGTGCAGGCGCAGATACTCAACCTCCTGAAGGACCTCCAGTCCGAACTGGGGCTGTCGCTCGTCCTGATCGCGCACGACCTCTCCGTGATCCGGCAGGTGGCGAGCCGGGTCGCGGTGATGTACCTGGGGAAGATCGTCGAGACCGCGCCGGTCCGGGAGCTGTTCGAGGAGCCGAACCACCCGTACACGAGGAGCCTGCTCTCCGCGGTCCCGCGGATCGACCCGTCGGCGCGGACCGACCGCGTGGTGCTTCGCGGAACCGTCCCGTCGCCGATCGACCCGCCGTCCGGCTGCCGGTTCCACACCCGGTGCCCGGCCGTGATCCCGGGCGAAGACTGGGACGGGAGCCAGGCGGCGTTCCGTCGCGCATTCACCTTCCGAACCCGCGTCGAGGGCGGCGACGTCGACGTGGACGCGGTCCGTCGGCAGATGGAGAACGCGAACGGGGGATCCGCGGGCGACGAGGCGGTCTCCGAACGGATCGTGGAGACGACGCTGCCGGGGGAGCCGCGCTCGCTGCCGGACGACGCCGCCGAGCGGGTCCGGGAGGCCGCGCGCCTGCTCGTGGACGGCGACGCGGCCGGGGCCGACCGGACCCTCGGGGAGCTGTGCTCGTCGCCGTGCGCCGCCGACGAGCCCGCGCGGGTGGACACGGGCGACGACAGGTGGGCGGCCTGTCACCGCGTCGATCCGGAGTACGACGCCTCCGCCAAACCGATGGAGGGGACGGGCTCGTCCGGGTGAACCGCCCCGGTTCGGAGGCAGCCGATCGCGTTTCGGAGTCGACCCGCGTTTAGGGGTCGACCCGCGTCAGCCACGCCTCGGGGTCGTCGAGCTCGGACCCGGTCGGGAGGTTCTCGGAGCGTTCCCAGACCGCGCCCGCGGCCTCGATCCCCCGAGCGTCGGCGACGTGGCGGAAGAAGGCGGCGCCCCGCTCGTACTGGCGTCGTTTCATCCCCAGCCCGAGCAGGCGCTGCGCGAGCTGTCGAACCGGGCCGCCGCCCCCGCGGCGCTCGTCGAGCTTGCGCCGCAGGTCGGCGTACTCGTCGTCGAACGCGCGATCCATCAGCACCTCCGCGTACCCCTCGACCGCGGTCATGGCGGCCTGCAGCTCGCCGAACGCCGCCGAGTCGAACCCGCCGATCGTCAGTTCGCCGGCCGTCAGCCCCTCCACGCCGCGCTCGACGCGCGATTCGAGGTACTCCGGGAGCCACGGCGCCGCGCCGAACTCGGCCGCGTGCGTCACCTCGTGGAAGGCGATCCACCGCCGGAACCGGGGGTAGTCGACGTCGAGCGACGCCGCGACGGCGACGATGTTCGGGTGGACGAAGTAGAGCCCGTGCTCTGCGTACGGCTCGTCGGCGAGCAGCAGGGGATCGTACTGGCCGAGCACGTTCCGCGCGAGGAAGCCGAGGGCGAACGCCATCGTCCCGGTGTTGGCGATCCGCGAGACGTCCCGCGAGAACGCCGCGGCGGGGTCGTCGAGGCCGGCGGGAGCGCCGAGGCCGTCGGGACCGCCGCC
>NZ_CVRT01000050.1 GCF_001261915.1 Halorubrum sp. SD626R | reverse complement strand
ATGAACCGCCAGATCGACCGGTTCACCTACAACATGCTGTTCGACGAGAAGATGGGCGACACGGTCCACATGGCGGTCGGATCGGCGTACCCGGAGACGGTCGGCGAGGAGAACGAGGTCAACGAGTCGGCCGAGCACGTCGACATGATCGTCGACATGAGCGAGGACTCCGTCATCGAGGTCGACGGCGAGGTCGTCCAGCGCGACGGGACGTTCGTGTTCGAAGACGGGTTCTGAGGGCGTCCTCGCTCGGGCGTCGAGACCGGCGACCTCGAACCGGTGGGCGGGTTTATACGGTCCTGTGGCGTACGTCCGCCTATGCCCGAAGAAGTCCTGTTCGAGTCCGAGAGCCGGCGGAGTCGCGAGGAGATCGCCGCCTACCTCCGGAGCGTCGTCGAATCGCTGGAGTCCGGGAGCGACGTCACGTTCGCGCGGGGCGAGGAGTCGGTGACGATGGAGATCCCGACCCGGCCGACCTTCGAGGTGAAGGTGGAGCGCGAGGGACCCGCCGACGGTCCCGGCGAGCTGAGCGTCGAGTTCGAGCTGGAGTGGGACGAGGACGCCGAGAGCGGCGGCTCCGGCGGGGATCTGGAGATCGAGTGAGCGGGACGGGGCGCGCCCGGCCCGCGGAACGGCCTACGTGACGCCGCCCGGGACCTCGACGAAGGCGTCCCGCGCGGAGAGGTGGTCGAGCGTGTCGTCGACGCGGTCGCGGACCGCCTCCATGCGCTCGATGATCTCCTCGTACTCCTCGGTGCCCGTCGTGCCGGCGGCCTCCAGGGCGGCCTTCTTCGACGCCAGCGCGAAGAACTCCTGGCTGTGCTCGTCGAACTCCGCGCGGTGGAGCAGCACCTCCACGAGCGTGAGGAGGTCCTCCTTGGTCACCGGCTTCGTCTTGTAGTCGTCGAACGGCATGTCGACGATGTCGACGTCGGGCTCGACCGCGGTCAGCATCGCGACGCGGGCGTCGTAGCCGGCCTCGCGCATCGCCGAGAGCACCTCGTGGCCGGACAGGTCCGGCATCCGTCGGTCGAGGAGGACGACGTCGACCGACGCGTCCATTCGCTCCAGCGCCGCCTCGCCGCCGGTCGCGACCCGGACGTCGTACGCCGAGTCGAGGTACACCCGGTACAGCTCGGCGAGGTCGGGCTCGTCGTCGACCGCGAGGACCGTCGCCCCCGTCGTCTCGTCGCTCATGGTCGGGGGACCCCGGCCCGCGAATCGCCAGCCGGGAACGCCGGACCGACGCGATCGACCGCTGTTCGTGCGCTCATGTCACGGGCTACGGACGGGGCCTGTTAAAACGTTGACCCGCGGTTCTCAGTTCTGATATCTGTCGTCGATGTCCGGCCGGGGACGGGGAGGCACGCTCCGCTCCCGGCCGGGAAGGGGTTTGAGTTCCGCGGTCGGACCGGCGAACGGCCGTGACCCAAAGGCACATTTACGCGCGCTTCTTATCGATGATCAACGAATGTCTCACAGCCCCTCACTGCCCGACCGCCCCCGTCTGGAACTCGATCCGGAGATGAGCGAGACGGAGCGGCTCGAAGCGATCCGCCAGCACTACCGGCGGATCCTCCAGGTGAACGAGGAACTGGAGCAGCGGCTCGACGACGCGCAGGGCCGCCGCGGCGAGCTGAAGACCGACGTCGACGAGCTGAAACGCGAGAACGAGGTGCTGAAGACCTCGTCGCTGTACATCGCGTCGGTCGAGGAGATCACGGACGACGGCGTCGTCATCAAGCAGCACGGCAACAACCAGGAGGTGCTGACGCAGGCGTCAACCCGGCTCGACGAGGACCTCCGCCCCGGCGACCGCGTCGCAATAAACGACTCGTTCGCGGTCCAGCAGGTGCTCGACGACGAGACCGACTCCCGCGCCCAAGCGATGGAGGTCACCGAGTCTCCGGACGTCGAGTACGCCGACATCGGCGGGATCGACGACCAGATCCGGGAGGTCCGCGAGGCCGTCGAGGACCCCTTAGAGAACCCCGAGCAGTTCGAGACCGTCGGCGTCGAGCCGCCGAGCGGCGTCCTGCTCCACGGCCCGCCGGGCACGGGCAAGACGATGCTCGCGAAGGCCGTCGCCAACGAGTCGGACGCGACGTTCATCAAGATGGCCGGCTCCGAGCTCGTCCGGAAGTTCATCGGCGAGGGCGCGCGGCTCGTCCGCGACCTGTTCGAGCTCGCCGCCGAGCGCGAGCCGGCCGTCATCTTCATCGACGAGATCGACGCCGTCGCCGCCAAGCGGACGGACTCGAAGACGTCGGGCGACGCCGAGGTCCAGCGCACGATGATGCAGCTGCTCTCGGAGATGGACGGCTTCGACGACCGCGGCGAGGTGCGGATCATGGCCGCGACCAACCGCTTCGACATGCTCGACGAGGCAATCTTACGCCCCGGTCGGTTCGACCGCCTCATCGAGGTGCCCGAGCCCGACGCCGAGGGCCGCGCGCGCATCCTGGAGATCCACACCCAGCATATGAACGTCGCCGAGGGGACCGACGTCTCCGAGGTCGCCGCGGACTTGGAGGGGTACAGCGGGGCCGACATCGCCTCGCTGGCGACCGAGGCCGGGATGTTCGCGATCCGCGACGGTCGGACCGAGGTCACGCAGGCCGACTTCGAGGCGGCCCGCGACAAGCTGCGGGACGCGGAGAAGGACGAGCAGGTCATCAACTACCAGTACTAGAAGCTCGGATCGGGGGTAGTTCTCGGGTTCTTCGAGATTGAAAACGGTAGGCCCGCGGTAAGCGAATTTAAAACTCCAGCCGCTCAGGTACGTCGCTCTCGTGGGTGAGATCATCTTCAAAGCCCCAGCCGCGAGGACTCGCGCGGCTCGGTGAGCTCCCCGCTCGTTCGCTTCGCTCACTCGCTGCGGTGCTTCAGTCGCCGTGCGTCGTCCTCGCGGCTGCCCCTTTGAGTCCCACCCCGCACGGCAGCCGCGCCTCACGCCTCCCCAGCCTCGCCGCTTACGCCCTACGGGCGTTCGCGGCGTCCCTCGCGCGTGCTGCTCGGCCGCAGAGCGGCCTCGCAGGCACGCGCCACCGTGGTCGGTTCGTAACCTCTTACCTCCCGCGCCGCCGACTTCACCTCGATGAACACCATCCACGTCGCCGGCGGCGTCGGGGTCGCCGACACGGCGATGGCCTCCTACGACGCCGCGCTCGCGGACGCGAGCCTCCACAACTACAACCTCGTGGCGGTCTCCTCCGTGGTTCCGGCGGAAGCGACCGTCGAGGCGGTCGAGGAGGCTCCCGACCTCGGCCCGGCCGGGAATCGCCTCACCGTGGTCGAGGCGCGCCGGACCGTCGGCCCGGACGACGAGGTGGACTTCCGCGAAGGGGGTCGCTCCGGCGCGGAAGACGTGGAGTCGAAGCGCGCCCCGCGCCGGCGCCCCGACGTGGCCGCCGGGCTCGGCTGGGCGACGGGCCCCGGCCCCGGACTCTTCTACGAGGTGACGGGCGAGGATCCGGACGACGTCCGCGAGCGGATCGAGGCCGGGCTGGACGCCGGCGGGGAGCTGCGCGACTGGGACTTACCGGAGCGGGAGATACGCGTGGAGACGGCGGCCTCGGAGCCGGGCCGGTACACGACCGCGGTCGTGATCGCCGCGTACGGGGAGTCGGAGCCGATCCTGTCGCCGTCGGACGGGTAGCGGGCGGCGCCGAGCGGGGTTGCGGGTTCCGCGGACTTTAGGCGGCGCGAACCGGGACACTGAGGTAGCAATGACGGCGAACGACGACCGAATTCCGACGACGCACATCGGCAGCCTCCCGCGACCGCCAGCGCTGCTCGACCTCCTCACGCGGCGCCAAGAGGGCGAACCGGTCGACGACGAGGAGTGGGGCGAGACCGTCGCGGCGGCCACGCGCGACGTGATCGAGCGACAGGCCGAGGCGGGGGTCGACGTGGCCAACAACGGCGAGCAGTCGCGCGTCTCCTTCAACTGGTACGTCGCGGACCGACTCAGCGGCATCGAGGGGACGCGCGAACAGGAGCTGTGGGCGGACCTCCAGGAGTTCCCGAGCTACGCCGAGGAGACGTTCAAGACGGACGTGATCGACCTCTCGCAACACCCCGTCGTCACCGGGCCCGTCGAGTACACCGGGCGCGAGGAGGCGGAGGCGGAGCTCGCCGAGTTCCGCGACGCGCTCGACGCGGCCGACGCCGACTTCGAGGGGGAGTTCGTCACCGCGGCGTCGCCGAGCGTCGTCACCGCCACCCACGTCGACGACCACTACGGCGACTACGAGGAGTACCTGTTCGCCGTCGCCGACGCGATGGCCGAGGAGTACGAGATCGTCGCCGACGCCGGCTTCACTCTCCAGATCGACGCGCCCGAGCTGCTCACCGTCGGCCACACGGCGGCGTACGCCGACGAGCCCCTCGAAGAGGTACAGGGGGCGACGCGGCTCCATGTGCAGGCGCTCAACGAGGCGCTCTCCGGGATCCCCGCCGAGCGGGTCCGGCTCCACACCTGTTGGGGAAGCTACGAGGGGCCCCACCACCTCGACACCGACCTCGCGGACATGCTCCCGGCGATCTACGAGGCCGACATCTCCGGGCTCAGCGTCGAGCAGGCGAACCCCCGCCACCAGCACGAGTACCGCGCGTTCGCCGAGCACCCGGTCCCCGACGGCTGGACGCTGATCCCGGGCGTCGTCGACGTGAAGACGAACGTCATCGACCACCCCGAGACGGTCGCGGACCGGCTGGAGCGCGTCGCCGACGCGGTCGCGGACGGGACGCCGCTCGTCGCCGCGCCCGACTGCGGGTTCGGGACACAGGCCGGGCTCGGCATGGTCGACCCCGAGATCGCGTGGGCGAAGCTGGAGGCGCTCGACGAGGGGGCCGGGATCGCGACCGAGCGGATTCGCGGCTGAGCGGCTCCGACGCGGAGCGGTCTCGCGAGGGGCGGCAGCGGGCCGCTCGGCCGGATCGCCCTCGCCGACGCCTTTTTGAACCGCCTCCGCGTACGAGGCGTGTCTTCGATGAACGGCAACAACCCGTACGCCGGGGCACCGGGCGTGACGAACGCGGGCGAGCCCGCGGCCGTCGACCTCTCCCCCGACCAAGAACGGCGCCTCCGGCGCGCGGTCGCCGGAATCGTTTCGCGAACCGAGTCGTACCTCCCGGACAGCTACGCCGTCGGCTCCGAGCTCTCGGTCGGCTCGAACGGGCCGCAGGCGACCGTCGCGGTCAACCCCCCGGCCGGCCACCCCGTTTCGGCCGGCTTCACGCCCGACCCCGACGAGCTGGAGGCCGGCATCGCCGACGCCGACACCGACGAGGTCGCCCGCGGGCTGGCCGCCAGCGCCGCGATGCAGGTGATGGACGCCGTCGGCGACGTCACGCCGACCGCGAAGTGAGTCCGGGCTACTCGGCCGACTCCTCTCGTGTCGATGCGTCTTCCGTCGACTCCCCCTCGGCCGACGCCTCTCCCGGCGGCTTCATGACGCTTTGTACGCGGCCGTAGATCCCGAATATCTCCTCGTACCCGTGCTCGCTCGCGAGGATCGGGACGACGCCCTCCTCCTCGACGCGGTGGGTGTACACGTCGTCCTCGGCGAACACCGACCCGGGCGGGATCGCCTCGAAGTTCGCGAAGTGGACGCGCGGCTCGCCGCCGCCCTTCGGCACCTCCTCGTCGCCCGCGACGACGGTCGTCTCGGTGAACGTCGGCGGCTCGTCGTCGAGCGCGCCGTGCGCTCGGAGGAACGCCAGGCACGCCTCGTAGCCGAACGCGACCGCCTCCTCGCTCCCCTGTCTGCCGACCTCGATCGAGACCGTGTGGGGGACGACGGAGTCGAGCGTCGTCGACCGCAGCTCGCCGGAGTCGACGACGTACTCCACGGGCATTCCGGTCACGGTCCGGCGCACGGAGTCGGTCGGGTCGCTGTAGATCGCGAAGGGCGGCGGCGCGCTGTGCGAGGTGTGGAGCGCGAGCACCGCGTCCATCCCCTCCAGCTCGGCCGCGAGCCGCGGCGCGAGCGCCCGCTCGTACTCGTCGCTGTCGGGGTCCCCGGGAAAGACCCGGTTCAGGTCCGCGTCGGTGTACCGGGTCCCCGCCGCCAACGCCGGCTCGTTGGCGACGATCAGCCGAACGCTGCCGCTCCCCGTGCCCACCTCGTCGAGTTCGTCGGCGAGTCGTCTGACGATCCGCTCGCCGGCGGGCTCGTCGCCGTGGATCCCGCCGACGATCGCGACGCGAGCCGAGCCGGCCGACCCGCGCTCGATCGTTTCCATGGAACACCGTACGAGCCGGTCGAATAATAAAGGGTGGCCGTCCGAGAGCTCGGCGGCGGCGACCGCTCATCGGCCGTGACCGCTCATCGGCGGCGACCGCTCACCAGCGGTGGTGGACGTGCTCGCGGACGTGCTCGTCGTACACCGCGCGGACCGTCTCGTGCGCGTCGTCACCGAGCGACGGGCGATCGCTGACGGCCGCGTTCGACCGGATGTGCTCCGGGGTCGTCGACCCCGGAATGACCGTCGAGACGGCGTCGTGGTCGAGGATCCACCGGAGCGAAAACTGGGCGAGCGAGAGGCCGTCGCCGGTCGCGTCGGTCGGATCGTCGGCGACCGCGTCGGCGCGGTCCGCGAGCGCGTCGGCCGCGTCGAGGCCGGCCTCGTAGGGGATCCCCGCGAACGTCTCGCCCACGTCGAAGGCGTCGCCGTGGCGGTTGTAGTTGCGGTGGTCGTTCTCCGGGAACTCCGCGTCCCGCGAGAGCGCGCCGGTCAGCAGGCCGGAGGCGAGCGGCACCCGGCAGATCACGCCCACGTCGCGGGCGGCGGCCTCGTCGAGGAACAGCTCGGCCGGGCGCTGGCGGAAGGGGTTGAAGATGATCTGGACCGACTCGACGCCCGGGTACTCGATCGCCTTCAGGCCCTCCTCGACGCGCTCGACGCTGACGCCGTACTCCGCGATCCGGCCCTCGTCGGCGAGCGTCGCGAGCGCGTCGAACGTCTCCGGTCGGTAGTAGACGTCGGTCGGCGGGCAGTGGAGCTGGACCAGGTCCAGCGTCTCCACGCCGAGGTTCTCGCGCGAGCGGTCGACGAACGTCCGGAGGTTCTCCTCGGTGTACCCGTCGGTGACGTGGGGGTCCAGCCGGCGGCCGGCCTTCGTGGCGACCGTCACGTCGCCGCGCGCGACGTCGTCTTCGAGGACCTCTCCGAGGATCTGTTCCGAGCGCCCGTCCCCGTAGACGTCGGCGGTGTCGAAGAAGTCGATTCCGGCGCCGCGAGCTGCCTCGACGGCCTCCACGGCCTCTGACTCGCTCACGTCGCCCCAGTCGCTCCCGATCTGCCAGGAGCCGTAGCCGACCTCGCTGACCGCGCCGACGTTTCCGAGCGTGCGATGGTTCATGTTCACTCCCACTTGGTCGGGGCGACGGCAAGGGCGTTCCGGAGTCGGAACCGCGGAGAGCGACCGAACCGTCGACGGAAGAGATTCATAAACGGATTGTGGTGGCGTGCCTCCGAGCGGTCGCCGCCGGCGACCGCGAGGAGTCCGCGAGGGACGCGGTGAGCGCTCGGAGAGCGCGAACCGCGAGGCTGGGGAGGCGTGAGGCTGCGGTTGCGG
>NZ_CVRT01000049.1 GCF_001261915.1 Halorubrum sp. SD626R | reverse complement strand
CCGCCTCGCGGCCGAGGGGCACGCGCGAGGGACGCCGCGAGGGAAGCGGGCGGCGAGGCTGGGGAGGGGTGAGGTGCGGTCGCCGTGCGGTGCGGGGCGGGACTCAAAGGGGCAGCCGCGAGGACGAAGCACGGCGACGGAAGCACCGCAGCGAGTGAGCGAAGCGAACGGGCGCGGAGCGCACCGAGCCGCGCGAGTCGTCGCAGCTGGGGCTTTAGAGGTGTTCGCGGTAAAGTAGCTAAACACGATCACCGAGCGGCAGGGATTCTGGAGGTAGTCACCACGTCAGCAGCGATTCACAAATGAACGGCCGCGATTCGAAGTACGTTCGCGGCAACCCCGACTTATCGCGCCAACTCCCGATCCTCGTCGGCGTGCGCTCGGACCCAGAGCCGGCCGATCCGCGAGAGCGTCGTCCGGTAGGACTTCCCGTGCGCCTCCTGCTCGATGTACCCCTTCCCGCCGGGGCCGAGCCGGTCGACGTTGTAGATCACCTTCGAGCGGAACGAGTCGGTGTACTCCTCGTTGAGGTCATCGGCGAGCGTCTCCGCGAGCTCCGAGACGGAGGCGAACTCGCCGTGCTCGCCCAGTGTAAAGAGGACGAGCTCCTCGAACGGCTTGACGTTCTGGAAGGAGGCGACGGGCAGCTCGATCACGTGGCTGTCGCCGATGCGCTTCGCGCCGATAGTGGTGCCGCGCTCGTCGAACTCCTCTAACAGCGACGTCGTCGTGTCGAGCCGGTCGGCGACGCGGTCCTCGTCCAGCGCGTCGCCGTCGACCGCGTCGCGCTCGACCAGCTCCCGCAGGAGGTCGCGGTTCGCGCGGAGCTCCTCCGCGAGCTCGGTCTCCAGGTACTTCTCCGGAGCGGTGTAGTAGGTGTGGATACGGTCGCGGTCGGCCTGCCGCTCGACCATGATCGAGTGGGCCGCGGTCGCGAACGCGAACGACACCGGGCGGGGCATCGAACAGAGGTTCACCCACACCTCGCGCTCGTCGGCGCCGTCTCCCGCGCTCTCGCCGTCGGCGTCGTCGGACTCGCCCTCGACGCCGTCCCGGTCCAGCTCCGCGTTGATCAGGTCGTAGGCGCGCTCGAAGGCGGCGTCGTAGTCGTACACGTCGGTCAGGCGCTCGCGGACGGTCTCGGCGCCGAGCAGGTTCTGGAAATCCTGTTCGAGCTTCCGGGCGATGTTCCGCGAGTACTCGACGTTGGCCTCGCTCCCGACCGTCCCCTCTAAGAGGATCACCCGGTCGACGTCGAACTGGTCCCGGATGAGCGGGGCGATCATGCGGTCGTAGTCGAAGCCGACCGGCACGATGTGCGTTTGCATTACGCTACACTACGGAGGGACGGTTATATATCCCCTCAAGCGGCGCGCCGACGGCCGCGCGAGGGGCGGTCCGCGTCTCCGATCTGCAACGATAATGATGATTAAAACAATACATAACGGACATTCTGCGAGAATAAATTAACATTTCGAGTCTTTTTTCTACATACGACGACAATTGGGTATCGTAATGGCAGTTCGTAAGTCGAATACCGAACGCGGACCCGAGCGACTGAAAGACACCCCTCGGCCCGAGGACCTCGACGCGGCGACCAGCCCGGCCGACCGCCTGCTGGCGTGGCTGCGCTCCTGACGTTTCGCTCCGCTAACTCTTCGCTTTTCTTAACGATTCTCTCCCGTTTCGAGCGGCGATTCCGAGACGAGGAAGGGGTCTCCCGACGCGCTTAACACGCTCGCCCCCTCGGCTCCGGCATGGAGCGCGCGCCGAACGTCTTCCTGCTGTCCGCGGACTCGCTGCGCGCCGACGCGTTCGCGGACACGGCCGAGCGCCTCGCGGACGAACTGGACGGGACGCGGTTCCCTACCGCGGTCGCGCCCGCCCCGTTCACGGCCAGCTCCGTCCCGGCGCTCGCGACCGGGCGGTTCGTCGACGGCACAGACCCCGAGGGCGAGGCGGCCGGCGGCTCGGGCGACGCTGGCGACGACCCCGCGTCGCTCCTCGCGCGGTTCCGCGAGGCGGGCTACGAGACGATGCTGCTGACCGACAACCCCCTGGTCCGGCCGGCGCTCGGAGAGGAAGAGGGCGCGTCGACCGAGGGCGGACTGACCGCGCGACTGGACGATGCGCTCCCGCGGTCGCTGACGCGGGTCGTCGAGCGCGGCTACTTCGACGCGGTCTGGCCGCTCGCGCGCCGGCTCGGCCTCCTCGGGCCCTACTACCGGCCGGCGACGACGCTGCACGACCGCGCCGAGGAGCGGCTCGCCGACGCGGACGGCCCGGTCTTCTGCTGGATTCACTACATGGACACCCACACCCCGTACTGGCCGCCGACCGACGCGACCCCGGAGCCCGGCGACTACCGGACCTCGGCCCGGAGTCGGAGCCTCGCCGTTCGCGGCGCCGACGCCCTCGAGCCGGCCGACCTCGGTCCGGTCCGGGCGCTGTACGACCGGAGCTGCGACGCGCTCGGAACGGCGATCGAGCGGTTCGTCGCGCGGCTCCGCGACAGCGGCCGCTACGACCCCGACCGGGACGTGCTCGCGCTGACCGCCGACCACGGGGAGAACTTCGACCCCGGCCGCGGGCTGATCGGCCACGTCCCCGCGGCCTCCTGGGAGTCGCTCGTCCGCGTCCCGCTGGTGGTCGCCCGGCCGGACTGGCCCGCGTCGGTCGTCGCGGACCAGGTCTCGCTGATCGACCTCCCGCGGATGCTGGCCGTCCCGGCGACTGCGGCGGCCGACGAGTCCGGACCGGCGGCTCCCCCCTCGCCCTCGTCGTTCGCCCGCGAGCACGCCTTCACGGTCGCCAGGACCCTCGGCGCGACGGACCTCGTTCGCGGGGTCCGCCGGGACGACGGCGAGAAGCTGTTCGGCCGACGGACCGCCGACGGGATCGACGCGCTGCGGACGGTCGCCCCGAGCGACGACCCGGCGGCGGAACGGGTGCGCGAGCGCCGCCCGGCGGACGCGGCGCCCCGACCAGACCCCGAGTCGCTGTCGGCCGTGCTCGCCGCGCGGGGCGGCCCCGCAGGCGAGGCGCGCGACGCCCGTCGGTACGACGACGCGCAGCTCCGCGCCCTCGGCTACCTGGAGTGACCGCTCCCGGCGACCGCGGTCGCGACCGCCCCGCGACGCCGAAGCGGTAACGGTAATCCGCCGGCGCGAGAAGGGACCGATATGGACGCACGCATCCGCGAGCACGCCGAGATCATCGCCGACCACTCGACCGGCATCGAGTCCGGCGACGACGTCGTCATTCAGCTGCCCGCCGAGGCCGAGGACCTCGCGGTCGCCCTCCACGAGATCTGCGGGGACCGCGGCGCCAACCCGGTGTACCTCAACTACTCGAAGCGCGCCCAGCGCGCGTTCAAGCGCTCCTCGGAGGAGTTCACCGAGCCGGAGCACCGGCGCGCCCTGTATCAGGAGGCCGACGTGTTCGTCATCGCGCGCGGCGGGTCGAACGCGACCGAGGACGCCGACGTCGACCCCGAGACGAACGCCGCCTACAACCGCGCGATGGAGGACGTCAAGCGGACGCGCCTCTCGAAGACCTGGTGTCTCACGCAGTACCCGACCGCGAGCCACGCGCAGCTCGCTGGGATGAGCACCGAGGCGTACGAGGACTTCGTCTGGGATGCCGCCTCGCTCGACTGGGAGGAGCAGCGCGCCTTCCAGGAGGAGATGGTGGCGATCTTAGACGACGCCGATGAGGTCCGGATCCGCTCGGGCGAGGAGACGGACCTCACGCTCGATGTCTCCGGGAACTCGACGCTCAACGACTACGGCGAGGCGAACCTCCCCGGCGGCGAGGTGTTCACGGCGCCCGTCCGCGACGGCGTCGACGGCGAGGTCCACTTCGACCTCCCGCTGTACCGGTACGGCCGGGAGATCGACGGGGTCCGCCTCCGGTTCGAAGACGGGAAGGTCGTCTCGCATTCGGCCGAGCGCAACGAGGAGCTGCTGACGGGGATCCTCGACACCGACGAGGGCTCCCGGCGCCTCGGCGAACTCGGCATCGGGATGAACCGCCAGATCGACCGGTTCACCTACAACATGCTGTTCGACGAGAAGATGG
>NZ_CVRT01000048.1 GCF_001261915.1 Halorubrum sp. SD626R | reverse complement strand
CGACACCCATCGACGCCAGTTCTCGTTTCAGCCCCTGTTCGTCCTCGACCGTCTGCGACAGCTCCATCGACTGCGCGAAGTTCTTCACGAGCCCGCAGTTCGGCCCCTCCGGCGTCTCGGAGGGACAGATGCGACCCCACTGGGTCGCGTGGAGGTCCCGCGCCTCGAAGTGCGGCTGCGAGCGCGACAGCGGCGAACGCAGACGGCGGAGGTGCGACAGCACGCCCATGTAGTCCGTCCGGTCGACGAGCTGGGAGACGCCCGAGCGGCCGCCCACCCAGTTCCCCGTCGCGATCGGGTGTTCGAGCCGCTCGGTCAACACGTCCGAGCGAACGACCGTGTTGACGGTGAGCTGCCGGTTCCGCATGTTCGCGCGCTCCAGCTGGTACTTCACGTCGCGCGCCAGCTTGTTCAGGGCGGTCCGGAACAGGTCGCGCATCAGGTCGCCGGAGACCTTCAGGCGCTTGTTGGCGTAGTGGTCCTTGTCGTCGGACTCGCGGCGGTCTAAGGCGAGCTCGAAGCACGCCTCGGCCATCCGACAGAGGTAGTACGCCTTGTTGATGCGGACGTCCTCCTCCTCGACGCCCTCCTCGTGGAGGTGCGGGAGGAGGTAGCGGTCGATGACGTAGTTCGCCCGCTTGAGCTGGTAGTTCTTCCCCTGGCCGGAGGCGACGCGCTCGCCGAGGGTCTCGATGGCCCCCTCGGTCGTCTGCACGTCGGCCTCCTCCAGATTCTCCAGCATGAACTTCACGATCTCGGGGTCGTCCGAGACGCGGTGGACGATCTCCTCGTCCGACTCCAGTCCGAGCGCGCGGACGAGGGTCACGAAGTCGATCGAGCCCGAGACGGACGGGAACGACACTTCGAGCAGCCCCTCGCGGTTGCGCTCACAGAGCACCAGCGCGCGGTAGCCGCGGCGCTGGGAGAACGTCTTGGCGACCTGGATCTCGTCGCCGTACTTCGAGTCGTACTCCGCGAGGATCTTGTTCGGCGCCAGGTCCTCCGAGGTCATCAGCACGCGCTCGGAGC